>CAIMEK010000542.1 GCA_903839965.1 uncultured Acetobacteraceae bacterium
GACGGCGCCGTCGATGGCGAGGGTTGGTATCGCACCGAGGATCTGGTGGCGCCGGCGGAGGGCGGTTTCCGTTTTCTTGGCCGCGCCGACCGGATGGCCAAGATCGAGGGCAAGCGGGTCGACCTGCCGGCGCTGGAGCAGGCGCTGGAGGGATCTGGCTGGGTCGAAGCCGCGGCGGTGCTCGTGTTGCCCGGCGCTCCGCCGCGCCTTGCCGCGGTGGTGGTGCCAAACGCGGCGGCACGCCAGCAATTGGCGGAAATTGGCGCCTTCCGGTTCGGCCGCTTGTTGCGTCGGCGGCTTGCCGACGTGCACGGCCCGGCTGGGCTGCCGCGGCAATGGCGATTCGTCGACGCTCTGCCGGCGGCGCGCATGGGCAAGCGCAGCGAGGCCGACCTGCGGGCCCTGTTCGCGGACGGCTCATGAACCTGCCGCACACCGAAGTAATGCAGGCCCAACCCGACACGGTGCATCTGCAGCTCAGTCTTACGACCGACGACGCGGCCTTTCGCGGCCATTTTCCGGGAATGCCGGTGCTGGCCGGCGTGGTTCAGCTCGACTGGGCCCTGCAACTGGCCCGGCTGCATCTGGGGGTGCGCCAGCGCACCGCCACCGACTTCCAGCTGCGCTGTTCGCGCCTCATCGTGCCCGACCGCACCCTGCTGCTGAAACTGCGGCTGAACCGGGCAAAGGGCCGGCTGGAATTCGACTACTGGCTCGGCGGCGAGCGCGCCTCGGCCGGCCACCTCCGGCTAGAGCCGCCATGAGCGCAGCCGACCTGTGCGCCGTGGTGCCGACGCACAACCACTGGCGTGTCCTGCCCGAGGTGGTCGCGCGGCTGCGCTCCGAGGGGCTGGCGGTGTTCGTCATCGACGACGGCAGCGCCGAGCCGGCCCGCTCGGCCATTGCCGCGCTGGCGACGCCACAAGAGGGCATCGTGGTGGTGCGCCACGCGGCCAACCAGGGCAAGGGAGCGGCGGTGCTGACCGGCTTTGCGCTCGCTGCCGCCAGCGGGTTCAGCCATGCCCTTCAGGTCGACGCCGACGGCCAGCACGATCTGTCCGGGCTGGCCCACCTGCTCGCGACGGCCCGGCGGTATCCCGACGCGCTGGTCTGCGGCGCGCCTCTCTTCGACGCCTCGGCGCCGCCAGCGCGGCGCATCGGGCGGCAGGTCACCCGCTTCTGGGTGGCTGTCGAGACGCTGCGCCTGGGCCTGCCCGATACGATGTGCGGCCTGCGCGTCTATCCGCTGGCCGCGGTCGGGCGGCTCACCGCGCGAGTGTGGCTGGGCCAGAGGATGGAGTTCGATACCGAGATCCTGGTGCGCCTGGTGCGGGAGGGCACACCGCTCGCCGTCGTGCCGGTGGCAGTGCGCTACGACGCCGCGAACCTTTCCAATTTCGCCCTGTTCGCCGACAATTGGCGGATCAGCCTCATGCATGCCCGGCTGGTCCTGGCGCTGCCGCGCTACGCGATGCGACTGCTGGCGCAGCGGCCGGTCGTGCTGCATGCCTGAGGAACCCCCGCCGATGGTCAGCGTCGAGGTGCCGATAAAGGTGCAGTTCTACGACCTCGATCCGATGAACGTGGTCTGGCACGGCAACTACGTGCGCTACCTGGAGGTGGCGCGCTGCGCGCTGCTCGACCGTATCGGCCACAACTACGGGCAGATGGCGGCCACAGGCTATGCGTGGCCGGTCGTGGACTTGCGCGTGAAGTATGTCGGGCCGTTGCGGTTCGGCCAGGAGGCGCTGGTACGGGCGTCCGTCGTGGCCTTCGAGTACGGGCTGAAGATCGACTATGAAATCCGCGACCTGGCGAGCGGGGCGGTGCTGACGCGGGCACACACATTCCAGGTGCCGGTGCGGCTGGACACTGGCGAGCTGTGCCTGGAATCGTCGCCCGAACTGATCGCCTGCGTGCGGGCGGCGGCGGCCTGATGGCGCCATGCTGACCCGTCGTGGCGTGCTGGCCGGGGCGCTGTTGGCCGGACCCGCGCTGGCGTGGGCGCAGCAGGCCGGCCCGGTAGCGCTGCGGCCTGGCGAGGTGCTGCGCGGACGCTTCGTGCAGGAGCGGCATCTGTCCGGCTTCGTCGGGACGCTGCGCAGCGAGGGCCACTTCGTGCTCGCTCCCGAGCGCGGCCTGATCTGGCAGGCCGAGACGCCGTTCGCGGTGCGCACCGTGATCACCCCGACGGGCCTGACACAGCGCATCGGCGAGGAGGAAACGCTGCATCTGTCGGCCCAACGGATCCCCTTCCTGGCCCGGCTTGCCGACATGCTGACCGGCACGCTGGCGCGCGACTGGAGCGCCCTCGAACAGGATTTCACGCTTTCCCGCAGCGGCGAGGCCGTGGCCTGGCAAGTGGTGCTGACGCCGCGCCGCGCGCCCGATCCGGCAACCATGCCGTTTGCGCGCGTCGTGGTGACCGGCGGCCGTCTGGTCGACAGCGTGGAGATGTCGCGGCCGGGCGGCGATGTCGACATCGTGCGCTTCACCGACCAAACCGTCAGCCGCGCGCAACTGCGCGAGGACGAGCGACAACTCCTCGGCGGTGGGGGAAAATGACGCGGCGCGCCGCCGTTCTGTGGCTCGGCATGGTGCTGTTCGCCGCTGCGTATCTCGGCGTGCGCCTGTACGAGGGGATTCAGTTCCGCACCGATCTATTGGCGCTGCTGCCCCGCGCACAGCAGGACGGCAAGGTACAACGCATCGACGACCGAGTGACGGCGGCGGTTGCGCGCAAGCTGGTGGTGCTGGTCGGACATGCCGACCGCGATCAGGCGCGCGCTGCGGCAGCGGATATCGCCGCGCGATTGCAAACCGCGGGGCTGGCCGACTTTCCCACCGGCGGCCTGGACCGGGCGGCGCTGGCCCGCATCGGCGCCTTGTATGCGCCGTACCGGCGCGGCCTGCTGGCGGAGGCCGACCGGGCGCTGCTCCAGGCCGGTCGCGTCGATGAGTTGGCCCAGCGGGCGCTGGCGAAAGTGTTCGGCTTCGTCGGCATCGTCGATGCCGCCCAGGTGCGCGGCGACCCCTTCCTGCTGTTGACCGATTTCTTCGCTGCCCTGCCGCTGCCGGCTTCGCGCGTGCAGCCCGACGAGGGGATGCTGTCAGTGCGTGCGGAGGGAACCACCTGGGTGATGCTCGCCGGCAGCGTCGCCGGCGAGCCCTTCGCGCTGGACTTTCAGCAGCGCATGGCGGCGTCGCTCGACGCGGCCCAGGCGGCGGCCGCGGCGGCGCATCCGGGCCTGCAGGTGCTGCGGCTGGGCGCGGTGTTCTTCGCGCATGCCGGCGCTTTGCAGGGGCTGGACGAGAGCAGCCGCATCGCCATCGCCTCGTTGCTCGGCACTGTGGTGCTGGTGGCGGTGGCCTTCCGCTCGGCGCAGGCGCTGTGGCTGACCATGCTCGCCATGGGGGTAGGCATATTGGTGGCGCTGTCGGCCTGCCTGGCGCTGTTCGGCGCGCCGCATGTCGGGGTGCTGCTGTTCGGCGTCAGCCTGATCGGCGTGGTGGTCGATTATGGCCTGCAGTACTGCACCGAGGTTTTCACCGTGCCGTGGGGGCCGCCGCGGGCCCGCTTGCGCCGGGTGCTGGCGGGCATCTCGATCGGTACCGCCACCACCATGATCGGCTACCTGACCCTGCTGCTCGCGCCCTTCCCGGGATTGCGGCAGATCGCGGTGTTCTCGGCGGTCGGGCTGGCGGCTTCGTGGCTGACGGTGGTGCTGTGGCTGCCCGCGCTCGACCGCAGCCGCCCACCGCAGCATGGCGCCGCGGCGCTCGCTTTGGCCGGGCGGGTCATGGAATGGTGGGAAGGTGCCGCCGGGCGGCGGTGGCTCGCGGTGGTGCTGGCGGTGCCGGCGGCGGTCGTCCTGGCGGGCTGGCTGCGCCTGGCGCCGGATGACGACGTGCGGCACATGCAGTCGCTGTCGCCGGCGCTGCTGGCCCAGCAACAGCGCATCGCGGGCTTGATTGGGTCCACTGCCGAGCCTCGGTTCTTTGTCGTCACTGCGCCCGACGACGATACCGCGTTGCGCCGCGAGGAGGCGCTCGTCGAGCGCCTGCGGCCGCTTCTCGGCACCGCTCTGGAGGGGTTTCAGGCCCCCGCGCAATTCGTGCCCTCGGCGGCGCGACAGCGGGAGAGCCGCGCCCTGGTACGCGACCGCCTCAACGGCGCGGCGCTGCAACGCCAGGCCGCACGGCTGGGCATCGTGGCCGGGGCGGCGGCGGCCGCCGATGACGACGGCCCGGTACTGACGTTGGCGCAGGCGCTGGCCGGGCCCTTCGGCTTCCTCGGCGCCATGGTGCTGCCCGCCGACGGCGAGGAGGCGCTGCACCTGGTGTTGCTGGACGGGGTGCGCCGCGCCGACCTGCTGGCGGGCGCGGCCGGCGGGCTCGACGGCGTGCGGTTGGTTGACCCGGCCGGTGACTTCAGTGCGCTGCTCGGGCGTTACCGCGAGCGCGCGGTGTGGCTGCTGGTGCTCAGCGCGGCGCTGATGGTGCCGCTGGTGGTCTGGCGCTACGGGCGGCGGCGCGGCGCCCTGGTGATGCTGCCGCCGGCGCTGGCGGTGCTGCTGGCGCCGGCCCTGCGCGCCCTGGGCGGCGGCGGCTTCACCTTCTTCGATGCCATGGCGCAGGTGCTGATCCTGTCAATCGGCGTCGACTACACGGTGTTCTGCGCCGAGACCACGCCAGCGCGCCGCCAGGTGACCCTGCTGGCGGTGCTGCTGGCCGCACTCGCCGCGTTGCTGTCGTTCGGTCTGCTGGCGCTCAGCGGGGTGGCCGCGGTGCATGGTTTCGGCCTCACGATGGCGCTCGGCATCGCGACGGCGTTTCTGCTGGCGCCGCTCGCGCGCGGCGGCGGCAGCGCAATGCCGGCCAGCAAGCACTGGGCGGCGCTCGGCGAGCGGGGGGCACGCTGGGGGCTGCGGTTCGTGGCCCTCAGCTACCGCCTGCTTGGTCGCAGGAGCTGCCAAGCTGTGCTGTGGCCAATTGTGCTGTATTTCTTCCTGGCCGACGGCCGGCGGCGCGCCTGGACGCAAGCCTACCTGGCGCGCGTCAGCGCTTGCACCGGCCGGCCATTCCGGCCCTGGCGCGATGGCTACCGGATTTACCTCAACTTCGCCGCCCGCTCCCTGGACAACTTCATCGCCCTGATAAGGCCCGAACAGGTGGGGCCGATCCGGGTGGACAACGGCGAGGCGCTGGCTGCGTATGTCCGCACCGGGGTGGGCGGGCTGATGATCATATCGCACCACGGCAACGTGGACGTATGCCGCGGCACTCTGGCGGCCGAACTCGGCCAGGTCGTGAACATCCTGCTGCACACGCGCCACGCCGTCCGTTACAATGAAATACTGTCGCGCGTGTGGCCCGGCTACATGGCCCACGCGCTTCAGGTTGGCGAGATCGATCCGGCCACGGCCATCGACCTGATCGCGCGGGTGGAGCGGGGCGAGTGGATCGCCACCGCCGGCGACCGTCCGCCGCTGAGCGGCGAGGGCCGGGTGAGCCGGGTTGATTTCCTCG
The DNA here is from genome assembly GCA_903839965.1 of uncultured Acetobacteraceae bacterium. GTDB lineage: Bacteria > Pseudomonadota > Alphaproteobacteria > Acetobacterales > Acetobacteraceae > Rhodovastum. Next base: position 5,530 of record CAIMEK010000542.1, read on the forward strand.
GGGCTCCGGCGCCGTTCGGACAGGGCCCCTACATCCTGGCATCCCTGTTACGATGCCCGGTGCTGTTGCTGTTCTGTGTGCGCACGGCGGAGGGCTATCGGGTGACGTTCGAGACGTTCGCCTCACGTATCGTCCTGCCCGCCCGCCGGAAGGAAGCGGCGCTCGTGGGCTGGGTCCGCGCGTATGCCGCGCGGTTGCAGGAGCATTGTCTGGGTGACCCGTTACAATGGTATAACTTCTTCGATTTCTGGGCGGCGACTTTGCCTCGGCAGCCTGTTGGTGGTCCTGACTGGCTGCGCCACGCCGCCGCCCCTCCCCCGGCCGGGCGTGACGATCGCGCCGGACCTGGTGATGGTCCTGCCAAGGCCGTCTGACCTCGGCCGCGACGTGCGCATGGACCACCTCGTCACCGCGCGCTACGGCGAGCGCGTCGTCAGTTTCGAGGGGCATATCGAGGTGACCGGCGGCGACTTCCGGATGGCGGTGATCGATCCGCTCGGCCGCAAGGCGCTGACGGTGGACTGGAACGGCGATGACATCGTCTACAGCTTGGCGCCTGGGATACCGGAAACCTTGCAGCCCCAGAACATTCTGGCCGACCTGGTGCTTATCTACTGGCCGCCCGAGGTGCTGCGCCGCGCGCTGGCCCCGGCCCACGCCGGGTTCGAGACCACCGCCGGCCACCGCGCGGTTGTCCGTAACGGTATCGAAATCATCCGCGCCGATTTCTCGCCCGGCGATACCACCCCGGCCCGAGTAAGCTATCGCAACCTCGCGCTCGGCTACAGCCTGGACATCCGGGCCGTGCAGTGCGCGCCATGAACGGAGCACGATGAACAGGACCCGTGTTTTCCTCAACGCCTGCGGCCTGGCGACACCGTTTGGCGACACGGCGGCCACCGCAGCGGGGCTGTTCGCCGGGCGCGAGGACGCGCTGTGCTGGCGCGACGATCTGTTCGGCGAACGCCCCGTGCTGGTCGGCGCGGTGCGCGGCGCGCTGCCCGCGGTGCCGGCGGGGCTGGCCGCCTACGGCTCGCGCAATAACCGTCTGCTGCTGGCCGCCTTGCAGGATATCGGTACCCAGGTGGCACGCACCGCCGCGCACTGGGGTGCCGACCGGGTGGCGGTGATCATGGGCACCAGCACTTCCGGCATCGCCGACGGCGAGGCGGCGCTGGCGCAGCTGCGCGGCACGGGAAGCTGGCCGGCGAGCTACGACTATCGCCAGCAGGAGCCGGGCAGCCCCGGCGAGTTTGCCGCCCGCGCGCTCGGGTTGACCGGGCCGGCCTACACCATCGGCGCGGCCTGCGCCTCGAGCGCCAAGGTCTTCGCCGCGGCGCGGCGGCTGATCCACGCGGGCCTGGCCGACGCGGCGGTGGTGGGCGGCGCCGACACGCTGTGCCGGACGACGGTCGGCGGCTTCGGCGCCTTGCAGGCGCTGTCCCGGGGGCGCTGCAACCCGTTCAGTCGCAACCGCGACGGCATTACCATCGGCGAGGGCGCGGTGGCCATCCTGATGAGCGTGGAACCAGGCCCGGTGGAACTGCTGGGCCTGGGCGAAACCTCCGATGCCTACCACCCCACATCGCCCGACCCGGTCGGAACAGGCGCGCGTACCGCCATGCTGGCTGCCCTCGCCGAGGCCGGGCTGGCGCCGTCGCAAATCGGCTACATCAACCTGCACGGCACCGCGACGGCGCTTAACGATGCGATGGAGAGCCGGGCCGTGGCCGGGGTGTTCGGGACGGACGTGCCATGCAGTTCGACCAAGCCGCTGACCGGCCACATGCTGGGGGCGGCCGGCGGCTGCGAAGCAGGGTTCCTGTGGCTGGTGCTGGCGCGGCCGGAGGCATGCCCTCCCTTGCCGCCGCACCTGTGGGACGGCGCGGCCGACCCCGAATTGCCCGCGCTGCACCTGGCCGGTCGCGGCGAGCTTCTGGCGCCGGGCCGCGCGGCGCTGACCGCCACCTTCGGCTTCGCCGGCAGCAATGCCGCCCTGGTGCTGGGCAGGCCAGCATGACGGACGGTGCCTTCCCTGCCGTGCGCGACCTGCTGCCGCACGGTGCCGAACTGATGCTGCTGGACCGGGTGACGGCGAAGGATGCGCAGGGCATCGTGGTGGTGGTATCGATCGGCGCCAACGCGCCCTTTCTGGTTCCCGGGCACGGCGTGCCGGCGCATGTCGGACTCGAATACATGGCCCAGGCCTGCGGCGCCTTCGCCGGGCTGGAGGCGCGCGAACACGGTGAACCGGTACGGGTGGGCTACTTGCTCGGCACGCGGCGTTACCAGGCGTCAGTTGCCTGGTTCGCCGAGGGCGAGACCCTGGACGTGACGGCACAACTGCTGCTGCCGGCACCCCCGATGGCGGTGTTCGATTGCCGCATCGCGGCCTGCGGCATTACGCTGGCGACCGCGCAACTGACGGTCTACCAGCCATGATCCGCCGCATCCTGGTGACCGGCGCGAGCAAAGGGATCGGCCGGGCGATCGCCGAGCGGCTCGGCGCGGACGGGTTCGCGGTGGCGGTGCACTACCATCGCGATGCCGGCGGGGCCGAGGCCACGCTGGCTTGCATCCGCGCCGCCGGGGGCAGCGGGGGTGCGCTCACCTTCGACGTCGGCGACCGGGTGGCCTGCCGTCAGGTGCTGGAGGCGGACATGGCTGCGCATGGCGCCTATTATGGCGTCGTGTTGAACGCCGGCATCGCCCGCGACGCGGCTTTCCCGGCGATGCTGGAGGAGGAGTGGGACAGCGTACTGCGCACCGATCTCGACGGGTTCTACAACGTCCTGCAGCCCGTCATCATGCCGATGGTGGGTGCGGGCGGCGGCGGGCGGATCGTCACGCTTTCCTCGATTTCGGCGCTGACCGGTAACCGCGGCCAGACCAACTACGCTGCCGCCAAGGCGGGCCTCATCGGCGCCACCAAGTCGTTGGCCATCGAGTTGGCCAAGCGCAACATCACCGTGAACTGCGTCGCCCCCGGCATCATCGCCACGCGGATGACCGAAGCGATGCCGGCCGAGGAGCTGAAACGGCTGGTTCCGCTGCGTCGGGCCGGGCGGCCGGAGGAGGTGGCGGCGCTGGTGTCGTTCCTGTGCTCGGATGGCGCGGCCTACGTGACGCGGCAGGTCATTTCTGTGAATGGAGGCATGTTCTGATGCGACGCGTGGTGGTCACCGGCATGGGCGGTGTGACAGCGCTAGGCAATGACTGGCAGAGCATCCGCGGCCAGTTCGCCGCCGGACGAACCAGCGTGCGGCGCATGGAGGCGTGGGAGCGGTTCCCCGGGGTCAACACGCGGCTGGGGGCGCCGGTCGAGGGATTCTCGGTGGAGGACCGCTATCCACGCAAGGCCCTGCGCACCATGGGCAAGGTGGCGAAATTCGGCCTCTTTGCCGCCGAACGGGCATTGGGCGATGCCGGACTCATCGGCGAGAAGATCGTGACATCGGGACGGCTCGGGGTTGCCTTCGGATCGTCGTTCGGTTCGCCCGACGCGGTGCTCGGTTTTTTCGAGCTACGCAACGCCGGTGCCTCGAAGAACCTGAACGCAACCAGCTACATCCGTATGATGAGCCATACCGCGCTGGTGAACATCGGGCTGTTCTTCGGTATTACGGGCAGGCTGATCCCGACCTCGTCGGCCTGCACATCCGCCAGGCAGGCGATCGGCTTCGCGTACGAGGCCATCCGGCTGAACCGCGCGGACGTGATGGTGGCCGGCGGCGCCGAGGAGCTCGACATCACCGATGCCGCGGTGTTCGACACGCTGTTCGCCACGAGTACGCGCAACGACCGACCAGAAACCTCGCCGCGCCCGTTCGATCGCGATCGTGACGGGCTGGTGATCGGCGAGGGTGCTGCTGCACTCGTGCTGGAGGAGAGGGAGCACGCTTGCGCCCGCGGCGCGCACATCCTCGCCGAACTGGTAGGGTTCGCCACCAACTCGGATGGCAACCATGTGACTCAGCCACGGGCCGAAACCATGCAATTGGCGCTGCAATTGGCGCTGGACGATGCGGAGCTGCCGCCGGAAGCAATCGGTTTCGTGAATGGGCACGGCACCGCGACCGAGTGGGGTGACATCGCCGAATCGGTCGCCACGGCGGCCGTGCTCGGTCCGCGCGTGCCGATCCATTCGTTGAAGGGACATTTCGGCCACTCGCTGGGCGCGTGTGGCGCCATCGAGGCGTGGTTGGGAATCGAAATGATGCGCGAGGGTCTGTTCTGGCCGACGGCCAACCTTGAACAGATCGATGAGCGCTGCGCCGCACTGGACTACGTGACAGGGACGGCGCGTGCCCTGCAGATCGACTTTTTGATGAGCAACAACTTTGCCTTCGGCGGCATCAACACGTCGCTGATATTCCGGCGGATCTAAGCACCCCGTGGCGCGGCCTTACGCCTCTTGCGGAATGACATTGAGATTGCGCAGCTCGGTCGGGCGTTTACAACCGTCACGGTCGTAAGATGTTCCGTGAACCGATCCCGCAACCTTCCGGAGGCAGGGGAATCGGGCGAACGATTTATTGCGCGACGATGCCGGCGAGGAAGTCGTCATTTCACGCGGCGAGCTTGCGGCGCAGCCGCACCGAGTCCTTGCCTGGCGCGCGCCGGATGAGGTTGAGCGCCATGTGCTTGACCGTCGTGAAATTGGCGGGTGCGTGATCGGTCCGGACACGGCATTCGTCGTCGCGAAAGATCAGGTCCACGATCCAGTGCAGGCTGTTCTGCAAGCACCCGGTTTTGGACGTGTAGAGGCGCGGTCGACGACAGGGGATTCTGGTGCTCTCCGGAGCCTCCTTCTGTCGTTCCAGAAGGCGGCGGGGTTTGTCGGATATCGAGGTCGTGGGACGGATTGAGCGGCGGCGGATCTGGAGTGTGCAGGAGCAGGCGGCTCTGCTGGCCGAGGTCGACGCCGAAGGCGGCAAAGTGCGTTTGGTGGCACGACGGCATCGGATATCGGAGAGCCTGCTCTACAATTGGCTGTCGGCGCGCAAGGTGGCCGCCGTGGCCGCGGGAGCACCGGAGAACGTTGCGTTCGTGCCGGTCGGCGTGATCGAGAGCGCGGACAGCGGCGGCCCCGAGATGTTGGCGCTATCGAACCCGTTGCCATCCCGGCCACCATCGTCTAGGGCCTGTCGTCAATTGAGCCGGGACAGCGCGCCGACCATATGCATGGCCGCAAGAAGGTTTCTGGCGGTCCTGTCGTGGCGTGTGGCGATGGCGCGAAACCGCTTTGCCCAGCAGAAGAAGTTTTCGATCAGGTGGCGGGCTTCATAGCGGACTTCGTCATATGTTCTGAAAGCCTTGCGATTGCTCTTCGGAGGAATGACCGCGGCTTTTCCCATGACCGTCAGCAGGTCGATCCCCCGCTTGTCCGCGTCGTACGCTTTGTCGGCGGCTACGCTCGGAAGGGCGAGAACACCGACCCAGACGCCGGTTTTCGCCCATCGCTCCACTGCCGGTGGGCCCCCGCGGGTGAGGCCTATATCGTCACCGATACCGCCTTCGACATCGAATCGCTGACCGCGGCCGAGATTACCGCCGCCAAAGCCATCGGCCTGCAGCGGATCGTGGCGACCGATGTCTTGGTCGTGTTCACTGTCGCCCAGGCCGAGGCGCTGACGGACCCAGAATTCAACCGCATCGAAGAGCACGCGGTCACAGTCACCGACACCTCGCTCGTCCTCAGCGTCGCGCAGGCCATCCGGTTCACCTCCCGCATGGTCGTCACCCCGGCCAGTGGCGGCACGTTCAGCATCTTCGACACCGCGGCCAACATCGGCACGCCCGACGGCGGAACCATCGGCAACCTGCGCTATTTCATCGACCTCTCCGCCATCCAGGCCAGCGACACCTCCGTCGCCCTCACCGTTGCCCTGGCCATCGCCCTCGACCCCCCCCTGCCCGTCAGTGTGCCCGCCGGCCAGCAGGTCACGCTGGCCGATACCGCCGCCGACATCGAGGGCATGAGCGCGACCGAGATGGGCGCGCTGCCATCGATCGGTGTCACCGCCATCAGGGTGATCGACACCTCGCTGACCCTCACCGTGGCCCAGGCACTGGCACTGCTGGACCCGATCCCGCTTTCGGTGCCGGCGGGTCAGACCATCAGCATCCTCGACAGCGAAACCAACATCGATGGCATGACGCCGGCGCAGATCGCCGCATTGCCGTCGATCGGCGTCACTGCGCTCGATGTATCGAGCCTGACCGGCGCCGCGCCAGTCATCATCGACGGCGGCATCATTTTGGCGGTGGACGGCGCGGTGTCGACCAGCCAGACGATCGCCTTTGCCGGCAGCGGTGGTGTCTTGGATCTGGCCTCGCCGCTCGGCATGGGTGGCAGGATCGCCGGCTTCTCGTCGCAGGACACGATCGACCTGGCCGGCGCCCCGTATGACATCGGTGCCAGCGCCAGCCTGGACGCCAACAACCTGCTTTCGGTAGTCGAAAACAGCGGCAGCTACAGCCTGCAATTCGATCCGGCCCAGTATTTCCTGAGCGAGAGTTTCGTGCGCGGCGCGAATGCCGGTGGCGGGACGGCGATCACCCTGATGCAGTTGCCGATGACCTCCAGCTTCACCGTTCCATACGGGCTGAGCGTCGACGGCGCCACCATCGGCAATGGCGGCACGCTGGACGTGTCGTACGGCGGCACGGTCAACGATGTCATCATCGACGCCAACGGTGCGCTGGTGTGGTTACCCGGCGCCAGCATCGGCGGGACGGTCACGTTCGGCAGCCCCGGCGGCATGGTGCAGATCCTTGACACGACGATGCCGGGCATCGCGATCGGCGGCATGGCGGCCGGCTACACCATCGACCTTGCCGAAATCGCCTACGATGCGGGCAGCAGTGCCCAACTCAGCACCGGCAATCAGCTGCAGGTCATGCAGAACAGCCAAACCTACGACCTGCAGCTCGATCCGATGCGGGTGTTCGCCGGAGACTATTTCCACACGACCCTGGACAGCAGCGGCGGCGTCGCGATCATCGAGGACAACGCACCGTGCTACGCGAGCGGCACCCGCATCCGCACCATGCGCGGCGACATCGCCGTGGAGGAGCTTCGCCCCGGCAACCACGTGGCTTCGGCATTCGGCGGCTGGGTGCGGGTGACCTGGCTCGGCCACCGGCGGGTGGATTGTCGTCGCCATCCGCGACCGCACGAGGTCTGGCCGGTGCGCGTCGCCGCCGACGCCTTCGCGCCCGGCCTGCCCAGCCGCGACCTGTTCCTGTCGCCCGATCACGCCGTGTTTGTCGACGGCGTGCTCATCCCGATCCGCCATCTCGTCAACGACGCCACCATCACGCAGCAGCCGATGGACGACGTGACCTACTGGCATGTCGAGCTGCCGATGCACGATGTCATTTTCGCCGAGGGCCTGGCCGCCGAGAGCTACCTCGACACCGGCAACCGGCAAGAAGCCCAGAGGCAGACCGCCCGAGCCGCCTGCGGAAGGGCCCTACGAGACGCGGGGTAGCGCGCCCTGGCCGGCGGCAGGCGGGGCCGTCGCCCCGGCGAGCAGAAAGCCCTCAATCGCCAACAGGAGGCGATGATCCGGCGCATGATCGCCAGCAAATGCCCGGACTAATTGGAGCTGGTGTTCGCACTTTGGACCCGTGAAGCCGTTGGCCAGATTATCGAGCGCAAAAGGGCCAGACCGACCGTTATATTTCGTCGATGGCACGCATCCTGCCTATCCCGGCCATCCGGCGTGCGGCTGGATCAGGCGGAGAGCCACACGGGAGCTGAAGAGCAACCACGGGCGGGTCAACGTCAACATCAACGGCGCATTGAGTTGGCCCGACCGTGCCGTGGTGCACCAGGCGGCAGAGAAAATCACCAGCGCAGCGATGGTCACGCTGTTCGAGGCGCTGTTCGCCCGACATCCCACGGCTAGGGCCATCTACGTGGTTGTCGACAACGCAAGCTACAATCGCTCGGCCGACATCAAAGCCAACCTGGCTCGTGACGGATGCCGGATGCGCCTCACCTACCTGCCATCCTATGCCCCCAACCTGAACCTGATCGAGTGGTCGTGGTGGTTCTTCAAGAAGACCCTCTGAAACGAGCACTATACGACCCTGGCCGCCTTCAAGGATGCCATCGACGGATTCTTCGACAACATCGCAGCCTATCGCGATGAAATCGCCTCCCTAATCACATGCTCGTTTCATTTTATTGGCGAACCGGACGCCGGATTTTTATAGATAGGAGGTATATTAGATCAATGGATGGCGATATCGACAACCCTGTTCGACTCTGCCGGAAGATTGTTTGCCGTGGCAACACGCTGCTGTGTCTCGCCGGTCCAGCGGGTCTCGACCCGATCCGCGGCGACATGGTTTTGGTAGATCAACGCGTCACGCACGGCGTCCGCACGCTGGTGCGATAAATGCATATTGTAGTTGGCACCGCCGACAGAGTCGGTCTTGCCGATAATCGTTGCGATCGTGGTCGGGTTTTGCCGTAGGTTGTTCGTTACATCGGCGACGGTAAGCTGACCCTGAGTATCGAGAGCATGGCTATTGGTAGTGAATTCGACGTGATACCAGGTTGCGTTCGGTCCGGGGGGTATTGGCGGCGGGTTCGATGCAACCAGCGCAGGTGGTGTTTGGGCACAGGCAACGAGCAGAGACATTGTTCCTACGGCGGCGAGGTTGCGCCAGGACAGTATGCGTTGTGACATTTGCGTCTCCATTTCGAATTGTTTTGATGGGTGGCTTCAGTCCGGCTGAGTCCAGACTCGCGGCGTCCCACAGTGACATAATCACTAAGTCTGATTCAACGTTAGGCTCGGAAACTACTCAATTTGATGCGCCTTCATTCGGCCGGACCGCCAAACCGTACCAGGTTGCGGTAATGGTTGGCCGTCGGGAAGCGGACGGTAACCGGGTTAGATTCGCCCCAGGAGCAGCAAGACGACGACGACGATAAGGATGACACCTAATCCGCCGCTCGGGTAGTATCCCCAGCTTGCACTATGCGGCCATGTCGGCAGGACGCCAATCAGCATCAGCACCAGGATGATCAAGAGAATTGAACCAAGGCTCATCGTATGAACTCCCGCGATAATGATACGAGGCGGCAGGCGACGGCAACTATCGAAACCGATGCCTTCCATGTTGAAGGGCATTGGAGCTGACGGAGACAGTGTGGTACCCGTGAATAGTTGAAAAATAGCAGGCTACGACCCGGTTTGGCAGCATCGGAAACTACTCACGCCGTAGCCATTCCCATCCCCCTCGGCTCGCGGGCCTCTGGGCAGGCGTGAAGCGCTGGTCGGCAGGGGCGCGGAAAGGGGCTTGCGCGACGGCGCGAAGCGGATTCTGCGCTCCGCATGCCACGCATCAGCATCCCGGAGCTGACCCATTACGAACGAGCGGACCTCTCAGATCTGCCGCATAAGTGCGCGTTCCGGTGGATCGTGATCGCTAATGAACCGGGAGTTCCCCCGGCTCTGCCGGGGAGGCAGTAGAAGTTCCTGCTTAGTCTTACTGTGTCATAAACGGATACCTATTATGCAGCCGTTGGCAACATGGGCAACGCGGCGCATCATCAGCGACCAGCGCATCCCCAGCGCCCGCGCCGCATCCCACTGCCCACGCTCGATGGAAACGATGCCACCCCGGAATATCTCGGCATAGAAGGCGGCGGTGTAAAGCGACAGCACCGCTGCCGCTGCAGAACCCGGCGCGCACCGACTACGAGGCTTGCCTGGCCTGCGAATGACTATCCGGCGGCGGCGGCGCGCAGCCCGGCGATCGCTTCGGCATAGGGCGGGCGGTCGAACACCGCCGAGCCAGCCACCAGCACCGAGGCGCCGGCCTCGACCACGGCCCGCGCGGTCTCCGGCGCGATGCCGCCATCGACCTCGATGCGGATGTCGCGTTCGCCGATCATGGCGCGGAGCGCGCGGATCTTGGCGAGCACGGCGGGGATGAACTGCTGGCCGCCGAAACCGGGGTTCACGGTCATCGCCAGCACCAGGTCCACATGGTCCAGCACATAGGCCAGGGCCGATTCGGGGGTGGACGGGTTGAGCGCCAGGCCGGCCTTCACGCCGAGCGCGCGGATGGTCTGCAGCGTGCGGTCCAGGTGCAGGGTGGCCTCGGCGTGCACGGTGATGCGGTCGGCGCCGGCCGCGGCGAAGGCCTCCAGCAGCGGATCGACCGGCGTGACCATCAGGTGGGCATCGAAGCACTTGCCCGAGCATTTGCGGATGGCCTGCACCAGTTGCGGGCCGAAGGTGAGGTTGGGGACGAAGTGCCCGTCCATCACGTCGAGGTGAATCCAGTCCGCCCCGGCGGCGTCCACGGCCCGCACCTCCTCACCGATGCGGGCGAAGTCGGCCGACAGGATGGACGGGGCGATCAGCACGTCGCGGTTCATGCCGGGTCCTCTGTGGGTTGGTTGGGCGGGCGGCGGCGGGGCGCTGAGTTTGACGCGGAGCACCGCCCCCCGGTAGAGGAGCACACCCGAACGTGCAAGGGCCAACCCGCCATGACCAACCGCGCCCGCATCTATCAGCAGCCCAAGACGGCCATGCAGTCCGGCATGGCCGGCACCGCTGAGTGGGTGCTCGATTTCGAGCCCGCCGAGGCGCGCCGCGCCGACCCGCTGATGGGCTGGAGCGGCAGCGCCGACACCCAGACCCAAGTGCGCCTGCGCTTCGACAGCCGCGACGAGGCGGTGGCCTACGCCGACAGATGCGGGCTGACCTACGACGTCGAACTGCCGCGGACCCGGCGGGTCCGCCCGAAGGCCTATGCCGACAATTTCCGCTTCGGGCGGCAGGAGAACTGGACGCATTGAGCGTCCGGTTTAGTATCGTTGGCTTACGACCCCATAGCTCAGTCGGATAGAGCAACCGCCTTCGCCAGGAGTAGGAGTGCGCCGCCGGAAACGGCGGATGTAGAACCTGTCAAATTCGGGGAACCCTGTGCCCGTTGCGGGCCTGGCGATCCCGAGCCAAATCCGGCCTCGGCCGGGGAGGTGTAGAGGCCAGACGGCAGGCGCCTGTAGGCCACGCGGGCCCAGGGCGAAGGGATGGTCCAGACCACGAACGCCCGACGATGGGGCGGCGGCGGAAGCCGAAGTGGGATGCTAAGCGGTAGGTCGCAGGTTCGAGTCCTGCTGGGGTCGCCACAAATATTATGATCGCCGCTCCAAACGGCGCCAGTTGCGCTCTGGCATGCCGTAGCGGTTGAAGGACACCTCCAGCTTGGGACGCGCGTGGCGGCAGAGCGTGACGACGCCAAGCTGAGTTGCGGACCCCGTTCCGGGCCGCAGCCTGCACAAGAGCCCGGCAAGCCGCGTAGACTGGCCGCCCAGGGGTACTGACGATGGGATGAGCGTCGCCATACTGCGATCCACGAAGCTGGGCACGCTGTCATCGGGCGCGTGCTTACCCTGGTGTGCGGCCACGCGACGATTGAGCCGGATGAAGACTCCGCAGGCCACGGCTTCATTGTGGACCCGTGGGTGACCTTCTCAGCATGGGACCGCCGTGGCATCTACCACCGCAGCATCGACTCGGCCCTTCGCGCACGCATCATCGCCTACATGGCTGGCCGCGCCGCCGAAGAAGAATGCCTTGGCGTATGCCCGGGCGGTGACGGCGATGACTGCCGGCAGATCGACTTGATGCTGGACTCTCTCCTTTCCCGCAATGCTGACCTCCCAGGGCTACGCGGCGCGGCTTCGCTCGAAAACGCGAGGGCTTGTGCGGCGCCGTCGACGGGCAATCGAGCATGTGGCGGCCGGGCTACTGTCGGTGGGAAACTCACCTCGCGCCAGATCGAGCGGGCGATCAAGGGCGTACGCCGGCGCTGATCCGCCATAGTACGACGGGGCCGCCTCGCGACGGGCGGCCCTTGTCGTGTCCGCACCCGTATCCGCAGCGGACCGGACGGGCAGCAAGGTGGTCCGCCGGGTTACCCGTTCCGTTACCCGTGGGGTAGATCGGCTGGCCGGCCATGCGCTAACTTATTGAAAATATGGTTCGCCCGGAGAGATTCGAACTCCCAACCCCCAGATCCGTGGTTCGTGGAGCATCCCCGCAACACGTGGCCGAATGGCCCTCTTCCGAGCCGTTTCATGGTGATTGTCGCCGCTGCGGCCGCAGTGGGGGTGGCGATTTCACCCCTCTCGTCCCCTTTGACTGTCGATGTGTCCGGGGAAAGCGGGGGCATGCGGGGGCGGATCGTTGGCGCTCGCGCCCGTCGACGCGCCCAGCACGCCGGCCGGCGACAAGGACAGTCAAAAGCTCGATTGACCCATCGCGGCTCAATCGGTTGGTGCAATTTGCCGGCTGGGGCGAGATTATGACGCGTCCGCCCATCTGGCTTCCGAGGCCGGGCACATCCTGTAACCGGCTTCAGGACCTTTTCACTGGCGCACGTCTGGGGACACCAGATGCAGTGGCTTCTGCCCGCGGTGACGGTCATAGCTACGGCGCGAGGTCTTACCGTCGATGGCGATCAGGTCGGCGGCATCGGGCCGTAGCGAGGTCGCCCGGGCGGTGAAACAAGCCTGGAACAGCGCGGGGTCGTTGCGGTACATCACCATACGCAGCCAATCGGATCCGGGAATGCCGAAGTAAACTCCGAGATCCGCCGCGGAAAGGCTAGGTGCGCTTCACCCCATTCGACGATTTCGTTGTAGTCGTCGCAACTGCAAAGTCTGGCGGCTACTACCAGCAGCAGCACTTCCGCCAGCGGATAGCGGACCTTGGCTGGTTCACGCGGGTCCCGCACCTCCGCGAAGTGGTCCAACAGGCTGCGCAACCGTGCCTTGCCAAAGCCAGTCGCAAACTCCGCAGCCGCGTCGCCGCCATCCATTCCAGGTCACTCCCGATCGGTCGTGACCCGCCATCAATCACATCCACCCGCGCCGGGGGAATCCATCACCCCGCGCCGTTAACCAATCGTTCACCTGAGCCGGTCGCCCTGCGGACGGGTGTCAATCGGCATCCAAAAAGGGACCCCCTCGGTAGCGGCTTGTGCCGGTAGTCCATAGGGGGGACCCGCGCGCCGCGGCGCGCCGAGCGGGGAGCCGACGGGCAACCGGCGCTGGTGGTGGCCAACACTGGCCGCCGCTACGCCCGGGTCGGCGATGTCGTGCTTCACCTGCCCGACGGCCGCAGCCTCAGCCTCCGTGTGGCGACGGACAACCCCTACGTGCTGCCCGGCGCCGAGCGCCATTGGCTGCTGCCGCGAGGCGCGCCACAACCCCCCCTGCAGCCAGGCCAGGCGCTGAAGCTCACCGCTTCCTCCCAGGCCGGCCCGATGGAGCAGACGATTTTCCTGCCGCCGTAACCGCCGGGCGGCGTTCGGCGTGCGCAATCGCGCTGGGCCTCGCGCTGTTCTGTCGCCTGATGACCGTCCCGGCGATGGCAGAGGAGACCACGCTGCTGCTTGAGTTCGTGGTGAACGGGCGCCTGACCGGGATGATCGGCGAGTTCACCTCGGTGGAGGGTGCGCTGTCTGCCACCGCGACGGAGCTTGCCGAACTGGGGCTCAAGGTACCGGAAA
>CAIMEK010000543.1 GCA_903839965.1 uncultured Acetobacteraceae bacterium
GCTGCTGGCGCTGCGGCTGCTGCGCGCGCCGCGCAATCCGTGGTCCGCCGTCGCCGGAGCGCTGGCGCTCGGGGGCGCGCTGGCGGTGGCGTCGGCGCCGCCGTGGTGGACGGGTGTGGCTCTGGTGGCGGCGGTGGCGGCCATGGGTCAATCCTGGGTGCGGCGCGAGGCCGCGACGGTGCGCCTGCCGATGGCGGCTGGTCTGGCGGGGCTGGCCGGGCTGGTGGTGCTGGCGCTGGGACGGTTCGGCCGCGGCGGCGTGTCGCGCGTCGACCTCGCCGTGCTGGCGCCGGTGCTGGCAATCTGGGGCGCGCAGCGGCTGCTGATGCGGCTGCCCTGGGCCGGCGGGCTGGCGGCGGCGCTGGCCGCGGCGGCGCTGGCCGTGCTGGTGGCCGGGGCGGCGGGCCGACTCTTCCTGCCCGGTTGAACGGCCGTTGCCGCAGCAACCGCCGCGCCGTAGGTTGCAACAAGAGGACAGACGGGAGGGCGTGCAAGCCATGGCGCGGTGGTGGTTGCTGCTGGTCGCGGTGGCCGTACCGGCGGTAGGTGCGGCCGTGTGGCTCGGCCTGATCCCCGGCCCGGAGCCGCGCCTCCCCCGGCCTGCCGCCACCCAGGCTGTGCCTGCCACGCCGCCCGTGGCACCCACCCAGCCGCTTGCCGCGGCCGTCCCGGCGAAGCCCGCGGCCCCGGTCGAGTCGGTGAAGCCCCTCGCGGCCAAAGAGGCCGTTCCATCCCCGGCCGTTTCAGCGCCCGCCGCCCCGCCGCAGGCCGCCCCGCTGCCGGCCGAGCCGCCGCCCAGCTTCGACATCGTGCGGGTCTCGCCGCAGGGGCAGGCGGTCGTCGCCGGCCGCGCCCCGCCCTCCGCCGAGGTGACGCTGCGCGACAACGGCGCCGTCATCGCCACGGGAAAGGCCGATGCCGAGGGGCAGTTCGCCTTCGTGCCCGCCGCGCCGCTGCCCGCCGGCGGCCAGGAGCTGACGCTGTCGGCGCGCAGCGCCGACGGTGCCGAGACCGCGGCGACCGCGCCGGTGATCGTGCTGGTGCCCGCATCCGCTCCCCCGGTGGCCAGCCATGCGGCCGGCAGCGTGGCCGGCAGCATGCCCGCCCCGCCGCCCCAGGCGCTTGCCGTGCTGATGCCGCCGCAAGCCCCGCCGCGCGTGCTGCAGGAGCCGACTTCCGTCGGGTCGCGGCCGGAGTCGCTCAGCCTGGGGGTGGTGGATTACGACGAACACGGCCAGATCCGCTTCGCCGGCTCGGCGATACCGGGGGCGATCGTGCAGCTCTATGTCGACAACGCCATGCTGGGCGGCGCGACGGTGGCGCCCAACGGGCGCTGGGTGCTGATGCCGCCCGCCGACTCGGTCGCGCCCGGCAATCACCGGCTGCGGCTCGACGAGCTGACCGGCGGGCAGGTCAAGGCGCGGGTGGAACTGCCGTTCGAGCGCGCGGCGCTGACGCGAACGGAGGTGCCGATCGGGCGCGTCGTCGTGCAGCCCGGGCAGAGCCTGTGGCGGATTGCCCGCCAGGCCTATGGCAACGGCATCCGCTACACGGTGATCTACCAGGCGAACCGCGAGCAGATCCGCGACCCGAACCTGATCTACCCGGGCCAGGTGTTCGGCATGCCCGGCGCGGCCGGGCCATCGGCGACGGGTTCGATGCCGACCCCCTCGGCAAGCAGCTCGAGATAAGGCTCCAGCCGCATCACGAACACGGTGAGTTCGGTCAGCAGGGTTTCCGCGCTGGTGGGCAGCACCAGGCACTGCCGCGCCTCGGCCAGGATGCGGTGGTCGGGCAGCAGGGCCAGCGTCCAGCCCGGCGGCAAGCTGCCGCGCAGCGCCCGCATGGCCGCGAAGGCGATGCGGCGGGGCAGTGTTTCCGGCGCTTCCGGCGCGCCGGTGCTGCGCACCCGCCCGAGCACGGTGCCCAGCGCCAACACGCCGCCCTGCTCGGTCGCCGCGGTCAGGCGCGCCCGCACGGCATGGCCGCGCCAGGCGATGCGGAACGAGGGGAACCGGTCCGGCGTGCTGGGGGCGAGACCGCCCTCGGCATCGACGATGAACGGTCCGAGTTTGAGCGGCGCAGCCAGCAGCATCGCGGCCTCCGGTCTGGACAGCTATCCTTGCCGCGCGTTGATGAAGCATCCATAAACGTCGTTGTTGCGGACGCCGCCGCTTCTCCGGGACCAGAAAACGCCATGACCGTCACCGATACGCTGCGCCTCGTGCTGGCCCCGCCGCATCCCGCCGGCCACCGCTTCCTGGTGGGCGGTGGCGTGGTGTTTCTGCTGGGCCTGCTGGTGGCCCACTGGCTGGCCTGGCTGGCGCTGCTGTTCGTGCTGTTCTGCCTGTTCTTCTTCCGCGACCCCGAGCGCGTGCCGCCCAGCCGCGCCGGGCTGGCGCTGGCGCCGGCCGACGGGCGCGTGCTGATGGTGACGCCGGCGGCGCCGCCGGTGGAACTCGGCCTGGGCGACGCGCCGCGCTGGCGGGTGTCGATTTTCCTGTCGGTGCTGAACGTGCACGTCAACCGCATGCCGGTGGAGGGCACGGTGACGCGGGCCGCCTACCACCACGGCAAGTTTCTCAACGCCAGCCTGGACAAGGCGAGCGCGGAGAACGAGCGCAACGCGCTGGCGGTGCGCCTGGCGGACGGGCGCGACATCGCGGTGGTGCAGATCGCCGGGCTGATCGCGCGGCGCATCGTCTGCGACGTGCGCGAGGGCAGCCCGGTGCGCGCCGGCGAACGTTTCGGTATCATCCGCTTCGGCAGCCGCACCGACCTCTATCTGCCCGAGGGCGTGCACCCGCTGGTGACGGTGGGCCAGACCATGATCGGCGGCGAGACCGTGATCGCCGACCTCAACGCATGATCGGCCCTGCGCATCAGGGACCACGCGCGTCGGTGCCGGTCGGCATCCTGCGGCGGCGGTTCCGCCGGCGCAGCCGGCCGCGCTTCAAGGGGCCGTCGTTCAACCGGATGCTGCCCAACCTGCTGACCATGCTGGGGCTGTGCTCGGGTCTCACCGGCATCCGCTTCGCCCTCGAAGGTCGCTTCGGCGCCGCCGCGGTGGCGATCGTGATCGCCGGCGGCATCGACGGACTGGACGGGCGCATCGCGCGGCTGCTGAAGGTCACGTCGCGGTTCGGCGCCGAGTTCGACAGCCTGGCGGATTTCCTCTGCTTCGGCGTGGCGCCGGCGATCGTGATCTACCTGTGGTCGCTGGAATCGACGCGCGGCTACGGCTTCATGCCGTGCCTGATGTTCGCGGTGTGCATGGCGCTGCGGCTGGCACGCTTCAACGCCTCGCTCGACGCGCCGCATCCAGCCTACGCTTACAATTTCTTCACTGGCGTTCCCGCGCCCGCGGGCGCGGGGCTGGCGTTGTTCCCGCTGTTCATCGGCCTGGAGGCGAAGTCGCTCGGGCTCGACTGGCTGTTGTGGATCGCGCAGTTCCCGCCGTTCTGCGCGGCGGTGCTGGTCGGCACCGCGCTGCTACTGGTGTCCACGCTGCCGGTGTGGAGCTTCAAGAACTTCAAGGTGCCGTCGGAATACGTGCTGCCGCTGTTCCTCGGCACCGGCCTCTACGCGGCGCTGCTGGTGGCCAATCCATGGGCCGCGCTGGCGGCGGCCGGCATCCTCTACATCGCCATGCTGCCGTTCAGCGTGCGCAGCTTCAAGCGCCTCAAAAAGGAAGCCGAGGCGGCGGCGAACGGCGAACAGTCGGAGGCTTAACCGCACGGCCCTCAGCGCGGCTCGCGCGCGATCGCCATGGCGGCGCTGACCTGCCCGAGCGTGACCGCCGGATTCATACC
>CAIMEK010000544.1 GCA_903839965.1 uncultured Acetobacteraceae bacterium
ACTCGTAGAAGAAAATCCGCAGTCATCCGGGAAACCCGGGTTGACACCCCGTCAACACCGCCGCGCTGAGCGTCCACGCGACGGATCTCCCGCGCGAAGCGGATTGCATGTCTCGATTCCTGGCTTTTTTTTGCGGCCGGCAGTCGCGAATTACCACGGCCCTCGTGCTGACTTCCGCCGGTTGCGGGCACGCGGGCGTTGCTCGCCCTCGCCGCGGACGACAAGCCGGCCACGCAGCGCGAGGTTGCGCCCCGTTGTCTGGCGCGGCACCCCAGCCTTCCGCCGGGAAGGCCGTCTTGTCGCGCGCCGCCCACGCCTGCGAGCAGGCGACGTCATGCCGCCAGCAGCGTCCCGGACTTGCCACTTGAGGTTGTTCGGCAACGTTTAATGAAATAGTGTGTCCCTGGCGCCACACACATTTGACGCCGGGCGGAATAACGTCGAGTCTTGTTGGCGTTGGCGGCCCGGGGTGGATAATAGAACTCACGCGTTCGTGAGGCCTATTCCCTATGCTCAAGAGACAGGCAAAGCGCACGCCACGATATGACGGTCCGAACGTCGTGGCGTTGCGGCAGAGGCTGTTGGCGCATCACCGTGCGGTGCTCACCCGGTGGCTGGAAGCGGGTCGCTGCATGGGCTTATGCGATGCTTCGGCGTGCGTGCCCGGCCCGGGCCGGATCGAACCCGACTATGTGCTCGTGTGGGTGCGGGAGAACCCCGATCCCGCCTACATGATCGCCCCCGAAGGCATGTACTGGCGGGTCACCGATTGCATCCGCGGCGAGATCCTCGCGCGCCACGCCAGTTTCGAGGCGGCGCTGCATTACATCCGCCCGGTCCTGAAGCTGCACGAAGCCGCCTGACCGCGCCGCCGCCGCGCCGGGGCCACGGGCAACGCCGCCCTCGCGGCCATCGAAACCGGCCCCTGCCCCGACCTGGTGATCACCGACCTTATGCTGCCGGGCGGGCTGAACGGCTTCGGCCTGGTGGACGGATTGCATGCCCGCAGGCCGGCGCTGCCGGTGGTGGTGGCGAGCGGCTACAGCGGGCGGGCCGACGAACTGCAAGCGATCATCCGCCAGGCCCTGCCGGATTAAGCCGAACTAAGTTCCCTTCACGCCCGCCAGCCGCAACCCGGTGATGACGTGCGCGCGGTCCTCGGCGCGCTCGAACGGGTTCATCTCAAGGAAGCGCGGGATGGATAAATCGGGCTCGATGGCCAGCAGCCGCTGGCGCACCAACACCGCCTCCTCGGTTCGCCCGAGCCAGCCGAGCGCTGCGAGATAAGGCTTGTATGCCATTGAAAATACGGGATTTATGTCGCTCACTTCGCGCCCGATCGCGACCGCTTCCTCGTGATTGTGCCGGAGCAGCGCCAGCACGATGAAGGTGGTGTCATAGAAGAACGCGTGCGGATCGAGCGGCGACAGCTTCTTGTAGCGGCGCATGCGCCGCTCGGCCTCGTCGAAGTCGCCCAGGATAGCGAACGCCGCCGCCGACAGCGCCCAGGCCATCGCCAGGTTGGGGTTCACGTTCAGCGCCAGCTCGTGCAGCGCCAGCGCCTCGCGCAGCCGCCCCTGCAGGCAGGCCCGCACGTGGGCTGCAATCGCCATGCCGCGCGCGTCCTGCGGGTCGAGCGTGATCGCCCGGTTGGCCAGCCGCCCGGCCTCGGCCATCAACTCCGCGGCCCCGGCCGTCCTGGCGTGGCCGCACCGGAAGATGTGCCAGAGGGCATACCAGGCGTGCGCCGCAGAATAGTCCGGATCCAACACGATCGCCTGCCGCAGCAGCTCGCCGGCGCGCATGAACTGCGCCCGATCCACCTCCGACAGCAGCGGCACGGAGCGCAGCAGCAGTTCATAGGCGGAGGCATCCGACGGCGGCCGCGCCGCCAGGCGGTGCGCCTCGATGAGCAGGATCTCGGGGTCGATCTGCGCCACCACCTCGGCCGCGACTTCGTCTTGCAGGGTCGGCAGGTCGGCCAGCGCGCGATCGAATCGCCGCGACCACACCACCTGGTTGCCGGCGCGCAGGTCGAGCAGCCGCAGCGTCACCCGCAGCCGGTCGGGCAGGCGCTGGATGTTGCCATCCAGCAGGAAGTCGAGGCTGAAGCTGCGCCGGATCGCGGTTTCGTCGCGCGATTGCATCGCGAACTGCGCCAGCGAGCTGGACGACACCAGGAACAGCCAGCGGAACCGGGCCAGCGCCGCGGTGATCTCGTCGGCCAGCCCCGCCGACAGGTGCGATTCCGCCGCCCCGGTGCCGATCATCTGCAACGGCAGCACGCCCACTCGCACGCCGCCGCGCGGCGCCGGGCCGCGCACCTCGGGGCGCGGCTCGAGACGCGGCTGGGCGCG
>CAIMEK010000545.1 GCA_903839965.1 uncultured Acetobacteraceae bacterium
CGCCGCCACCGAGCGCCGCCACCGGCCTGGAGAATTCCGCGGCGAGCCCGATCGCCAGCGCCGCGACGGCGAGCAGCGGCAGCCGCTCGACCGGCGTGTGCGGAACCAGCGCCAGGCCGCCCAGCGCCAGCGTCCAGCCCACCCCCAGCGCCAGGCCGCCCGCCGCTTCCTGCAGACGGAGCGAGCGCAACAGGCGCCCCAGCAGCCACGCCGCGGCCAACACGACGCCTGCCGCAATGGGCGCCCGCCATTGCAGGAAAGCCGGGAGAATCTCGCGTTGCCAGAACTGCAGCGTCAGCATGCGCGTAGGGCATCGCGCGGCGGCCGTTTTCGCGTCAAGATACCGCCGTGGGCGCAACAGGGAGGCGCGGATGGCGCTGCATGACTTCAACCGTACGATGATGCTGCCGATGCGTGTATGGGACCTGCCGACCCGGCTGTTCCATTGGCTCCTCGTTCTGCTGGTGGCGGTGAGCTACTTCAGCGAACAGCTCAAATGGATGAACGTCCATTTCGTGTCGGGCTACACCATCCTGGCGCTGCTGCTCTTCCGCCTGGCCTGGGGCTGGGTGGGCAGCGAAACCTCCCGCTTCCGCCGGTTCCTGCGCAGCCCACTGCATGCGCTGGAGCACCTGGCCACATTCCGCGAGCGCACCCCCGACACCGAGGTGGGGCACAACGCCGCCGGCGGCTGGATGGTGCTGCTGCTGCTGCTCCTGCTGGCCATGCAGGTGGTTTCCGGGCTGTTCAGCCCCAAACGACACGGCAGCCCACCGGGGCCGCTGATGAAATACCTTTCCGAGCAATGGGCCGACGTCGCCTGGTTTATCCACAGCATGAATTTCAACCTGCTGATCGGGGCGGTCGGCCTGCACGTCCTGGCCGTGGTGGCGTATGCGGTGGTGAAGCGGCACGACCTCGTGCGGCCGATGGTGACCGGGATGAAGCGCCTGCCCGCGACCACCCGCCAGCCCCGCATGGCGAGCCCGGCGCTGGCCGCCGCGCTGGCCGCCGTCGCCGGCGCGGCGGTGTGGCTCATGGTGGCCTGGCTGTAGCCCGCACGGCGGGACCCACCCGCGCATAGCACCTCCGCCATTCGCCCGCCGGCAATTTTGCTTGCAGGCGGCACCCGGGCAACCGACATCGATACTCCGCCTTCGCAACCAGCCAGGAAAGACATGCCAGACATCCACACTGTCGCCGTGTTCTGCGGTTCCCACGCCGGCGAGAATCCCGCCTTTCGTGTCGCCGCAACCGAACTCGGGCGCGGCATGGCGACGGCCGGCATCCGGCTGGTCTACGGCGGGGGACGTGTCGGGCTGATGGGCGCGCTGGCCGACGGCGCGCTGGCCGCGGGCGGGGTGGTGGTCGGCGTCATCCCCGAATTCCTCACCCACTGGGAAGTGGCGCATGACGGGATTTCCGAGATGATCGTCACCGACAGCATGCACACCCGCAAGCGGCGCATGTTCGAGCTGTCCGACGCCTTTGTGTCGCTGCCGGGCGGACTGGGCACGCTGGACGAGACCATCGAGATCCTCACCTGGCGGCAGTTGAAGCTGCACAACAAGCCGATCCTGGTGTGCGACGTGGCCGGCTCGGCGGCGCCGCTGCTGGCGGCCATCGAGGCGGCCATCGCGACCGGGTTCGCACCGGTGGAGGCGCGCACGCTGTTCGAACGCACCGACGGCGTCGCGGCAACGATCGAGCGCCTGCTACGGCTGCAAGCCGTGCGCAACGGGGCGGCCGCGCTCCTGTAAGGCAACCCTGCAAGCCGCGACGAAGGCTTGCACCCGTTGCGGGCCACCGGTATATGCGGCGCCGACGGCCGGAGTGTAGCTCAGCCTGGTAGAGCACTGTGTTCGGGACGCAGGGGCCGGAGGTTCGAATCCTCTCACTCCGACCAGTCGAAAATCCTCATCCCGCAGCGCTTTGCGGCAGCGCTTCGGCCCCCTGCCCGCGGCATGGCGTCACGTTGGCGCCCGCAAATGGGCAAGCGCCGCCTGCATGGGCTCGCCCGACACCATCATGATGCCGTCGAACGGCGAGTCGATTTCCAGGATCAGGAACAGCGAGGTGCCGATCGACAGCGAGCAGACCAGGAACGCCGCCACCACCGTCGCATTGCGCGGAGCATCCAGGCCGAAACTGGCGAAGATGAGCGTGATCCATGTGACCACGATGACGACGAGCAGCGGGCTGATCGTTCCGCGCTGATTGACCAGCATCATCCAGCGCGTCTGGATCAACCGGCCGCTGACATCCAGGGCCTGTGCCCGCAGCCAGTGCTGGTTGTCGGTCTGCGGCAGCAGCGAAAGCAGCTTGCCGGGGATGCCTTCCAGCAGTTTGCCCTGGCTCTTGCTTTCCAGCGGCTGTCTTTGGACCAATCCCTGGTCGGGCCAGGTCGTGCGCACGGCGCTGTCGGTGTATTGCAGCAGGTCCTGGCGGATCGGTTCGGCCTGCGGTCCCAACTGGCGCAGGGTCTGGTCGAGTACGGTGATGTCGGCGGCATAGGATCGCAGTTGCTGATCGGTCCGGTCGAACTGGCCTTTCGCCGAGGCGGTGAGCAGCCCCAGCACCAGCGCCGCCAGGATCGAAATCATGTTGATGCCGAGCCGCACCACCTCGCGCGTTTCGGTCGTCAGGTGGTGGGGGGGCAGCAGTCGATAGAGCTGCAGGCCGGCCATGCCGCCGGCGAAAACACAAACGGCGACCAGCAGGCCGACGACGATATCCATTGCGTTGCCCCATCTCTCGGTTCGCGACCGAGACCGTGCGGAGAATTGTGCGACGCCATCCACCCTGCGCGACCATGTGCCGGCACGCGCAGTCCGGCATATTATACCGGGCTGCGAAGCGCCCACCAAACGGTTTCGCAACAGTTCGAGAGGGCGACGCCCGGGCCGCCGCGGGCGGTTCGGGCATCCCGGTCAGGCGTTCAGCCGCAGCCCCGTCTCGGCGTCGAACACATGCAGAAAAGCCGCCTGGATGGCCACTTTCATGCTCTCGACCCCCGGCGCCGCACCGGGCAGCTTCACCGAGAACAGTTCCCCGTCCGGCAGGCGGCCGATCACCACGGTTTCGCTGCCCAGCGGTTCGACCAGGTCGATCTGCAGTTCCATGCCCGCGGGGTCGACCGCCACGTGTTCAGGGCGGATGCCGACGACGAGCTTGCGCCCGTCCGCGCCCTCGCGCCGCCCGTCCGCGAAGCCAATGACCTGGCCGGACGCGAACGTCGCCGCCGTGCCGGCGTGGCTCAGGGTCGCGGGCAGCATGTTCATCGACGGGGCGCCGATGAAGCCGGCGACATAGGTATTGGCCGGCCGCTCGAACACCTCCATGGGCGTGGCAAGCTGCACCGGGCGTCCCTGGTGCAACACCAGCAGCCGGTCGCCCAGCGTCATCGCCTCCACCTGGTCGTGGGTCACGTAAAGGCTGGTCACCGCCATGCGCCGCTGCAGGCGCCGGATTTCGGCACGCATCTGCACGCGCAGCTTCGCATCCAGGTTGGACAGCGGCTCGTCGAACAGGAAAAGCTTCGGTTGGCGAACGATCGCCCGGCCCATCGCCACCCGCTGGCGTTGCCCGCCGGACAACTGGCGCGGCTTGCGCGCGAGCAGCGGCATCAGGCCCAGCATCTCCGCCGTGGCCTCGACGCGCGCCTGGATGTCGCGCTTGGACAGACCGCGGATGCGCAGCCCGTACGCCATGTTGTCGAATACCGTCATGTGCGGATAGAGCGCGTAGTTCTGGAACACCATGGCGATGTCGCGCTCGGCCGGGTCGAGCGGCGCCACGTCGCGCCCGTCCAGCAGAATGCGGCCGGAGGTCGGCACTTCCAGCCCCGCCACCAGGCGCAGCAAGGTGGACTTGCCGCAGCCCGAGGCGCCGACGATCACCAGCATCTCGCCCGACTCCATCGTCAGGTCGATGCCGTGCAGCACCGCGACCGGCCCGAAACTCTTGCGCAGATCCTCAAGCACCAGCGACGCCATCTACTTGTCGCCCTCCGTCAGGCCTTTGACGAACCAGTGCTGCATCAGCATCACCACGCCGACCGGCGGCAGCAGCGCCAGCACGGCGGTGGCCATCACCCGGTTCCATTCGGTCTGCGTCTCCGAGCCGATCATCTTGACGATGCCGATGACGATGGTGTCGAGCTTCGGGTCGGTCGCCACCAGCAGGGGCCACAGATACTGGTTCCAGCCATAGACGAACAGGATGACGAACAGGGCGGCAATGTTGGTGGCCGATACCGGCAGCAGGATGTCCTTGAGGAAGCGCCATGGCCCGGCCCCGTCCATCCGCGCCGCCTCGAACAATTCGTCCGGCACGGCGAGAAAGGTCTGGCGGAACAGCAACGTCGCTGTCGCCGAGGCGATCAGCGGCACGGTCAGGCCGGGAAACGTGTTGATCAGGTCGAGGTTGGACATGACCATGTAGGTCGGGATGATGCGCACCTCCACCGGCAGCATGAGCGTGATGAAGATGATCCAGAACGCGACCATGCGGAACGGGAAACGGAAAAACGCCACTGCATAGGCCGAAAGCACCGAAATGATGATCTTGCCGAAGGCGATGGCCAACGCCATGCTGGCGCTGACCATCAGCATGCGCCAGACCGGCCCCGCCCCGGGCGAACCCTCCGACAGCACCTTCGCGTAGACGTCGAAACCCCGTAGCCGGGGGATGAGCGAAAGCTCGCCGCGCGAAATTTCC
The DNA here is from genome assembly GCA_903839965.1 of uncultured Acetobacteraceae bacterium. Lineage (GTDB taxonomy): Bacteria > Pseudomonadota > Alphaproteobacteria > Acetobacterales > Acetobacteraceae > Rhodovastum. Next base: position 4,720 of record CAIMEK010000545.1, read on the forward strand.
GCGGGCTCGAGCGTGGAGCCGGCAACCACCAGCCAGATCGGCAGCAGGAAAAGCAGCGCCCCGAGACAGAGCACAATATGCGCCGGCCAGTCGATGCGTCGGTTCATCCGCCGCCGCTCCGGCGGCCGATGAAACGGAACTGCAAGGCGGTGAGCACGATCACGCCCAGCATCAGCAGCACCGACTGCGCCGAGGAGGAGCCGATGTCCTGGTTCACCATGCCGTCGCGATACACCTTCACCACCAGCGTCTCGGTGGCCTTGCCGGGGCCGCCGCTGGTCATCGCCCAGATCGTGCCGAACGTGTCGAAGGCGGCATAAACGAGGTTCACCACCATCAGGAAGAACACGGTCGGCGTCAAAAGCGGCAGGATGACGGTGCGGAATCGATAGAATCCCTTCGCGCCGTCCATCCGTGCCGCCTCGATCACCGAGCGCGGGATCGATTGCAGGCCGGCGAGCAGGAAAATGAAATTGTAGCTCACCTGCTTCCACGCGCTCGCCAGGATCACCACCAGCATGGCCTGGAAACCGTTCAGCTTGTAGTCCCACGCGATGCCGATCTCGTTCAGCCAACGGCCGACCAGGCCGATCTGCGGGTGCAACAGCAGAATCCACAGCACCGCGGCCACCGCCGGCGCAATGGCGTACGGCCAGATCAGCAGAATGCGATAGAGGCCGCGGAAGCGGATCTCGCGGTCGGCGGCCACCGCCAGCACCATCGCGCTGGTCATGGCGAGCGCCGCGACGCAGCCGCAAAACACCACCGACCGCATGACGGTATCGACATAGAGGGGGTCGTCGAACAGATCGGAGAAATTCTCCAGCCCGACGAATTCGGTATTGATACCGAACGGATCGGTGCGCGTCGTGCTGGACCAGATGGCCTGCCCCGCCGGCCAGAGGAAGAACACGATGGTCAGCGCAAGTTGCGGCAGCACCAGCAGCACCGGCAACAGCCAACCCGAAAAGATCGTACGGCGTTCCATCAGGAGAGAGCGGCGGGAAGCCGCGCGCGCGCCGCTCCCCGCCCCCGTGCCAGCATGCTCAGCCCTTCGCTGTCTTCTCGAAGGCCCGCAGCACGACGTTGCCGCGCGCAACGCAGCTGTCGAGCAACTGCTTCGCGTTCTGCTGCCCCTGCAGCGCCTTCTCGAATTCCTCGTAGATGATGTTGCGGATTTCCGGCAGACGGCCGAGGCGCAGCCCCTTGGAATTCTCGGTCACCGTGCCGCGGGTGAGCGACTTGATGGCGATGTCCGCACCCGGGTTCTTTTCGTAGTAGCCCTGTTGCTTCGAAAGTTCGAAGCCCGCCAGGGTCACCGGCACGTAGCCGGTATGCTGGTGGTACATGGCGTCCTGCGCGGGCTGACCGATGAACTCCAACAGGCTCCCCACCGCCTTGTATTCCGCCGGCGTGCGGCTGGGCGCGGTCATGGTCCACAGGCTGGCGCCGCCAATGATCGTGTTGTTCGGCGCCTTGATGATCTCCGCGTCGTACGGCAGCACAGCGGCGGCCCACTTGAACTTGGCGTCGCGCGCGATGTTGCCGCGGTCGGCCGACGAGCCGAAGCCGATGGCCGTATTGCCGGTACGGAACACCGGGTCGGGGGTGTTGTCGCGGCCGGTGTACTTGAAGCTGCCTTCCTTGGCCATGTCGAGCAGGCGCTGGATGTGCTTCAGCATCGCCGGGTTGTTCAGCTTCAGCTCGGTGTCCAGGCCGCCGAAGCCGTTCGCCTTGGTCGCATAGGGAATATTGTGGATGGCGCAGTAGCACTCCATCTGCGCCCAGGTGATCCAGGACGTGGTGGAAGCCATCAGGTCCTTGCTCTTGGAGGCCCACTTGTCCCGTAGGGTGCGGGCGACGACGACGAATTCCTGCCACGTCTGCGGCGGCTTGGCGGGGTCGAGCCCGGCGGCCTCGAAGGCGTCGCGATTGTACCACATCACCGGGGTGGAGGAATTCAGCGGCATCGACGCCATGCGGCCGTCGGTCAGGCTGTAGTAGCCGCGCACGGCCGGCAGGTAGGCGGCCGGGTTGATCTTGGCGCCGGTTTCCTTCTGCAGCTGCCAGACCTGCTTCACAGCGGGGCCGGCGGCCAGCATGGTGCCGGTGCCAACCTCGAACACCTGCACCAGATGCGGCGCCTGGCCGGCGCGCCAGGCGGCGATGGCAGCGGTCAGGGTTTCGGGATAGGTCCCCTTGTAGATCGCCTGCAGTTCGGCGGCGGGTTGCGCGGCATTGAAGTCGCGCGCGATGCGGTCCATTTCGTCGTTGTTAGCGCCGGTCATGGCATGCCAGAGGACCAGCTTGGTCTTGGCGGCTTGCGCGCGGGCGGCCGGCACGACGACCGGCGAAGCGGCCAGGGCGGCCGCGCCAGCCAACAGGGTCCGACGCTTCATCGTAGTTCCTCCTCCATTCGGGTCGGCCGTTTGGCTAACGGCTCGATGTTTCCCTGCGACGACACTAGCATGTCAGTCGGATGAAGCCACTAGGGCCCGTCGCACCGCGCCCGCCCTTGCCGCGGCGGCGCGGCAGCCGTACACGTGCGCGTTTGGCAACGAGGATGATCGCCGCCATGGATCTCAAGGACCACATCCGGGGCATTCCGGATTTCCCCAAGCCCGGCATTTTTTTCTATGACATCTCCACCCTGCTGCGCCACGGCGGCGCCTGGCAGGAGGCGATGAGCCAGATGACCCGCGCGGTGCGGGGCTACCAGCCCGACCTGTTGGCCGGCATCGAATCGCGCGGCTTCCTGGTGGCGGCGCCGCTGGCGCTGGCGCTCGGTTGCGGCTTCGTCATGCTGCGCAAGCGCGGCAAGCTGCCCGGCCCGGTCATTTCGCTGGAGTACGATCTGGAATACGGCACCGACCGCATCGAGATCCAGGCCGACGCCGTCGAGCCCGGCCAGCGCGTGGTGGTGCTCGACGACCTGCTGGCCACCGGCGGCACCATGGCGGCCGGCATCCAGTTGCTGCGCAATGTGGGCGCCGCGGTGCCCGCCGCGGCGGCGCTGATCGAACTGACCTTCCTGAACGGCCGCCGGCGCCTCGATGTGCCGTGCGAGGTGCTGGTTTCATACGATTCTTGACGGCTCCGCCGGAGGGTCTTGACGGCCCCCCGCGGGAGCCTGCCGACTCGGACGCATAGCTCGCCGGCGGCGGATTTTGACAAGCTGTCACATCCGGTGCAGGGAAGGCGGCAACCGGCCCTCGATGGTCGGACCCGTGTTTGGCAGGAGGTCAGGATGCGCGACGCCCGGCCGACGGTGAATATGAATGTACCAACGCCGGCGCCGCGAGGCGGCACCGGTCGGCGAGAATTTGTCCAGGTTCTGGGTGGGGCCATTTGCGGGATGGCCACCGCCGCCAGGGCTGACACCGTCATGTCCCTCACCGCCACCCGTATCGCCATGCCGCCGACGCTGCCCTTCCCCGGCAGCGTCAGCATCCTGGTGGGCGGCCCGCGCGGCGGCCGGCTGGATCGCTGGGCGACCGCCATCGGGGCAGCATTCAGCCAGGTCCTGCCCCCCGAAACCCGGATGCGCCAGACCGAGGCCGGCGGCGCCGACGGCGTGACCGCGGCCAACCAGTTCGAAGCGCGGGTGGCCCCGGACGGGCAGACCGTGTTGTTGCTGCCGCGCGAGGCGCCGCTGGCCTGGCTGATCGGCGACCCCCGCGCGCGCTTCGATGCCGCCGGCTGGCTGCCAGTGATGGCCGGGCTCACCTCGGGCGTGCTGGCCAGCCGCGTGCCGGCCAGGGAGCTGCGCCCCGGCGCGCGCCTCAGGGTTGCCACCTCGGCGCCGGCGGGGCCGGAACTGCCCGCCCTGCTCGGCCTCGACCTGATGGGCGTCGAGCCGGTTCCGGCATTCGGGCTGCGCGATGCCGCCCGCTCGCTGCAGGCCTTGCGGGCCAACGTGGTCGATGCCGTCTTCATCGGCGGACCCGACGCCGCGGCGCTGGTCGGCGAGGCGGCGGC
>CAIMEK010000546.1 GCA_903839965.1 uncultured Acetobacteraceae bacterium
CGCTCATACTCGTAATCGATGCGTGCTGGTCGGCCGCACTTCATCGGCACTGCCACACGGGTTTCCCGGATCAACTGCTTCGAGGTCTCATCAAGACAAACCAAAAGCCGGTCCGGATCCCGCGGCCTCGTCTAAACCTCCAGACCCTCTTCCATCGCCGCCACGAACGCCGCGTTGGCCGTTGACGGAATGACCCATCGATATCGGGTGAGCGCGGTATAGTCAGGTACGGGTGGCTGGTTTTTTTGCCAGTGGGCTCGATAGCTATTTTGACTTCGGCGTGGACTGAGGGAGGCGACAACCAGGAGTTCGTTCCAGTCAGCGCGCAGCCACCGGACTGTCGCGACCGTCGGGGCTTGAAGGGTGGTCGGTCGGTGATGAATGCTATCGCAATGGAGCAACGGCGGCAAGAGCGGGAGCGGTTCAGGTGCCCCGCAGCTCAGCGGCCGATTTGGGCCACCGTCCCTTGCAACGCGACACCCGCGATGAAACTGCCCGCATGGCACTCGTACTCGGTGTCGCTCACGAAGGAAACTTTCTTGTAGTAGCTGATCACGTTGATCACGGTGTTGCCGCCCTCCTTCAGGGCGCGGGCATGCAGCGCCTCCAGGGCGGACACCATCGCCCAGGCGCAGGCGCGCTCGTCTGTCTTGTTGGCGGAGTTCGTCTTGCGGTTGGCGATGAAGCTGCCCATCAGTCTTGCACCGGCGGGCGCCGGATGAGTGCCAAAGACGAAGTTCACCCCCGTGCCGACATGCTGAGCAAAATCCCCACTGTTCAGCACATCCTGGATGCTGAGGTGAAGCACCGTGTCGCGCGCCGCGGCGGGCTGGGCGAGGCCTCCCAAACCGGCGGCGAACAGGGTGGCGGCGAACAGGGCGGCGACGGTGCGTGACACGGCGGCTCCTTTCATCAACAGGCGGACGGAACGCGCGTCGCGGTCTGTCCATGGGTGGCACGCCAACGAGTGGAGCAGAAACGACCGCGTTGCCACAAAAAATTATCCCCGCCCGCGGGAACCCGCAAGGTGTCCGGACGCGGTGGTTGCATGTACGGCACGGTTCAGCCATTTTGACAGTGACGCTGGCACCTTCTCAAAGCATCCTGCCGAGGATTGCGGAGAGTCCCCATGCGCTACAAGATACAAGCGATAATGCTGGCCATGGCGGCGATTTTGCTTATGGCTGCCCGTTTGCAGCCGCTCTACACTGTCCAGAACCGACCGATGTCGCCGCCGGTCGCGCAAAAGCTGAAGGACGACGCGTTCGCCCACCTGTTCGCCGACGCCGCAATGCGGAAAGGCTGGCGGCCGATGCCGCTGGCGCCGGGCCAGATCCGGGCGACCCCGATCATCCGGTCCAAGCACTCCGTGACCGTGGATATTTTATACAACCGTGAATTCTACAGCATTGCCATCGTCGATTCGGAGGCCCTCAATGAAGCTGGCGGTCGCATCCACCCGGCCGCGAACAAGGCCGTCAAGGCGTTGCAGGACTCGATCCAGGCGGCCTTGTCGCGCCAATCGTTTTGAACGACGGCAAAGCCGGCAAAGTCGGAATTGGACCCTTGGCAAACACACCGCCCATCGCCTTCACCTTGCGTGCCTGGCAGGCCTGGAGCGAGGCGGACCCACCCGGTGAGGCCGGCCCCGGAGGTGCCCGCCCGCCCGCCCCGGCGCTGTTGCGCCGACGGGTCGGCATGCTCGGGCAGCACGCTTTGCGGCTGGCCTGGGGCATGGCCTGCTCGGGCGAGGCGCGGCTGATCGCCTCGTCGCGGCACGGCGACTGCCACCGCTCGATCGCCATCATGGAGGCTCTCATCGCCGGCGAAGGCGTGTCGCCAGCCGAGTTCTCGCTTTCCGTGCACCATGCGTTGGTTGGTCTGCTGTCGATAGCGCGTGACAACCGGCGCGGCCACACCGCGGTGGCTGCCGGTCCGGAAAGCTTCTGCTTCGGCTTCCTCGACGCGGTGGCCGGCCTGGCCGAGACACCGCAGGAACCAGTCCTGCTGATCCACTATGACGAGCCTTTGCCCGCGCCGTTCACCCGCTTCGCGCCCGAGACCGGACCGGCGCAGGCGCTGGTGTTCGCGCTCGCCGCCGGCGGACCGGGCGAGGCGATGACCTTGGCCGCCGTGCCCACCGCCCCGCCAGGGTCGGACCCCGCGTCCGACCCCGCCGCCGGGTTCCGCGGCTTTCTGGCCGATCCCGCCGCGCCGCGTTTCACTTTCGCTGGACCGCGCATGACCTGGACCTGGGCGCGCGATGTTGAATCGGCTTGATCACGCCTGGCGGGTGGTTGCCACCGGGCTGGCCTTTGCCTTCATCTTCTTCGGCGGCGGACTGCTGGCGACCACCGTGCTGCCCTACCTCGCGCTGTGGCCCGGCGATCCGCGCGAGCGCTCGCAACGTGTCATCCGCGCGACTTTTCGTTTCTATCTCGCGGCGCTGCAGGGGATCCGGCTGTTGCGGCTAGAAACCGAGGGGCTGGAGGGCCTGGCCGACAGCGGCGGTGCCATCGTCATCGCCAACCACCCGTCGCTGCTCGACGTGGTGATGCTGATGGCCTTCATCCCGCGCTGCCATTGTATCGTGAAGCACCAGTTGTGGACCAGCCGGCTGCTCGGTGGCCTGGTGCGGCGCGCCGGTTACATCCGCAACGATCTGGATGGCGAGCAGATGCTGGCGGCCTGCCGCGAGAACTTGGCGCGCGGCGCGGCGCTCATCGTTTTTCCCGAGGGCACGCGCTCGCGGCCGGACGCCCCGCCGCGGTTTCAACGCGGTTTCGCCAATCTCGCGGTGCTGACCGGTGCGCCGGTGCTGCCAGTGCTGATTACCTGCGACCCGCCGACGCTCACCAAGGGCGAGGCTTGGTGGACGGTGCCGAAGCAACGGCCGTTATTTCGCCTGCGTGTCGGCGCGCCACTGGATACGGCGGCACTGACCGGCTCCGCCCCCCGCGCCCTGGCGGCGCGCCGGCTGACCCACGGGCTTGAACGGTACTACGCAATCTGGCTGTCCGAACAGACCTCGCCACCTCCGGTCAGCTGTTGTAACGGACGCGTGGACTGAGTAAGACTGCCCGCGCAGGATGAGCCAGTGGCCGGCACAGTCCGGTCAGACAGGAGTGCGCCCGTGCAGGACATGGAACATGATTTGAAAGTGCTCCTGGTCGGCGCGCTAGCACTGGAAGACATCACGCCCGACGAGATTGGTTCCGACGAGCCGCTGTTCGGCGCTGGGCTCGGTCTCGACTCGATCGACGGCCTGGAGCTGGGGGTGGCGCTGCGCAAGGCTTACGGCATTCAGATCGACGCCGTCGGCGAGGAGTTGCGCACGGCGTTCAGTAGCGTGCGCTGCCTGGCCCGCTTCGTCCAGGCGCGCCTGGAGGTTAAGCCATGCTGACGCGCCAACGCATCATCGAGGAACTAGCGGCCAGCCTGGAAGAGCTGTTCGAGGTGCCGCACGAGAAGATCACGCCGGAGGCACGCCTCTACGAGGATCTCGACCTCGACAGCATCGACGCGGTCGACCTGGTGGTGAAGCTGCAGACCATGATTGGCCGGCGCATCAAGCCGGAGGAGTTCCGTGCCGCGCGCACCGTCAGCGATGTGGTGGACTGCATCGAGCGGCTGCTGCACGACGAGGCGGATCTGCATGCCGATCAGGGCTCCCAGCAACTGGCTTAAGATTCTGGCAACGGCCGGGATGGCCTATCCGTTCCTGGTCTACGCCGGACTTCCCTATCTGCCGGGCCGCATGCTGTTGCTGGTCGGGCTGGTCATGGTGCTTGCCCGCCTGCTGTTCGTACGCACCACCGAAGTGCTGGCGTTGTGGAGCGCCCCGCTCGGTGTCGGCGCGAGCGTCCTGGCTGTGCTAGCCGTCGTCGACCCGCCATGGGGGGCGCGGGCCTATCCGGTGGTGATGAGCCTGGCAGCCTGCGGCGCTTTCGCCATCACGCTGCGCCACCCGCCCAGCCTGATCGAGCGCATCGCCCGCCGCACCGAGCCCGACCTGCCGCCGCAGGGCGTGCGCTACACAAGACGCGTCACCCAGGTATGGGCCGGCTTCCTCGCCGCCAACGCGGCTGTCGCCGCAGCGGTGGCGGCCTGGGGCACGCTCGCGCAATGGACGCTGTGGAACGGCTTGGTCTCCTACCTGCTGATGGGCGCACTGTTCGTCGGCGAGATGCTGGTGCGGCGCCGCGTGCGCCGGCGGGCCGGGCCGGCATGAGCTGGCTGCCGATCGCCGCGCTGCTGGCAACTGGCCGGCCGGCGTACCAGCCGGTTGCGCTGCGCGGCGGGGAGGTGCTGCGCTGGCGGCACTTCGCCACCGCGGTGGCCGGTGCGGCGGCGCGGCTGGACGGGGGTCCGTGGCGGCGGGCGGTACTCGTGACCGAGGATAGCTGGCTGTTTGCCGTCGGGTTCCTCGGGGCGCTGCATGCCGGACTGACCATAGTGCTGCCGCCCCACAAGGTGGCGGCGCAGGCCATCACGGCGGCGGACCCCGAGGCCGGGGCGCTCGACGAGCCCTGGCTCGCGCAGGCCGCCGCCGCCGGGCCGGCCCGTGCGACCTTCGCGCCGCTGGATGCAGCGCGCTGCCCGGTTGAGTTCTTCACCTCCGGCTCGACCGGGGTGGCGAAACGCGTGCCGCGCAGCCTGGCCGGGCTGCAAGCCGAAGTGGATGTGTTCCAACTGATGTGGGGTGGCGCCAGCGGTCGCGGGCTGGTCTGTGCGACGGTCTCCCACCAGCACCTTTACGGCCTCACGTTCAAGCTGCTGTGGTCGCTGTCGGCCGGACGTCCCTTCGCGACCGAAATCGACGAGACCTGGGAGGCAGTGCTGCCGCTGCTCGACGGCGAGACCATGCTGGTCAGCAGCCCGGCGCATCTGAGTCGCATGACCGGCCTGCCGGCGCTGCCGCCCGGCCGACAGCCGCGGCGCGTGTTCTCGGCCGGGGCGCCGCTACCGCAGGCCGCGAACATCGAGGCGACTGCGCTACTCGGCGTCGCGCCCACCGAAATCTTCGGCAGCACCGAGACCGGCGCCATCGCGACCCGCAGTGATGCCGACGCCGCGGCGCCGTGGCGCCTGCTGCCGGGCATTGCC
>CAIMEK010000547.1 GCA_903839965.1 uncultured Acetobacteraceae bacterium
AGTCGCAACTCGAACAACTTCAGCAACTCGTCAGCGCGCAAGCCGCCATCATTGCAGAACTGCGCGTCGAAAACCAAAAGCTGCGCGCCGAAAGCCAACTGCAGCAGCAGAAGATTCAGATCCTGCTCAAGCGCATGTTCGGCAACAAGAGCGAGAAGCTTGATTCCCGCCAGTTGGAGCTTCTGCTGGGCTACGCGCCAACAGCGCCGGAGCCGGACGACGATCCGCCGAAGCCCACCACGCCCCCACGCCCGCATGCGCCACGCGACCGCAAGCCGCGTCTGCCGGAGAACCTGCCGACCGAAGAGATCGTGATCGAGCCGGAGGCTGTGAAGCAAAACCCCACGGCTTACCGGTGCATCGGCGAGGAAGTCACCGAAGAGCTCGACGTCACGCCCACCCGCTATTTCCGGCGCCGCATCATTCGGCGCAAGTACACCAGCAAAGTCAATCGCGCCCAGCCGCCGATCATCGCGCCACTGGAACCGCGCTTGGTGGAGGGTGGCTTTGCCAGTCCGGGGCTGATCACCGACATTCTACTGAAGAAGTACGTGGACCACCTGCCACTCTACCGGCAGGAGATGATCCTTCGCACGCGCCACGGGATCGAACTCTCCCGCCAGGCGATGAGCGAGTGGGTGCGCATCGCCGCCGACTGGTTGCAGCCGATCTACCGGCACATCGGTGATGAGCTAAAAACCTGCGGTTATTTACAGGTTGATGAAACGCCGATCCGATTTTGTCAGGCCGAGACCGGCGGAAGCCGCAAGGGGTATCTCTGGGTATACAATCAACCTGGCGGCGACGTGCTGTTCGAGTGGCACACCGGGCGCGGCGGTGGTTGTCTTGACGGCATGTTGCGCGATTTTCGCGGGAAAGTGCAGAGCGACGGCTACGTGGTGTATGACAGTTACGCCCGGAAGCATGGCGGCATCACACTGGCTGCCTGCTGGGCACATGTGCGTCGAAAGTTCGACGAAGCAGAACAGGAATCTCCTGCACTGGCGGGGTGGCTGTTGCATCAGATCCGGTTGATGTACCGGGTCGAGAATGAACTGCGCGGCAAAGGACCTGCCCTGCGGCAGGCGGTGCGCAGCGCGCAGACCGGTATGATCCTGGCACGCATCGGCAAGGTGCTGCGACAGAAACAGACCGTGTTCCTGCCGAAGAGCGCCATGCGCACGGCGATTGCCTACACGCTGGATCTCTGGGTCGCGTTACAGCGGTTCCAAGACGATGGTCGCTTGGAAATCGACAACAACCTGGTCGAGAACGCTATTCGGCCAACGGCCATCGGGAAAAAGAACTGGCTCTTCATCGGCCACCCGGATGCCGGTGATCGCAGCGCAATCCTCTACACGCTGTTCGCCAACTGCCGACGACTCGGCATCAATCCGCGGGAATACCTGCTCGATGTCCTCACCCGCCTGCCCGCGCTGACCAACCGGCAAACCGCCGATCTTACGCCCCGGCGCTGGCTCGCCGCCCGTTGCCGGTCGCAGGCCGCTTGAGTTTGACTGGCAGCCTCACGCCGCAAAATCCCCTCGTCACCGTATCACGCCGAATATCATTCGCCTATGGGGTGCTCGGGTTGACGCTTACGCTGATCCGTGACGTTAGCGCCCGACAAGATGATGAAGAATACCAGGATCCAAAGCGGCATGGCCGGGGTCCAACGCGGCACGGATCGTCCAAAGGTATTCTGGTTTTTTAGTGGTGTGGCGTGTGCGGGTTGATCCCGTTGATTCTCGATGATCGGCTTGTGAACA
>CAIMEK010000548.1 GCA_903839965.1 uncultured Acetobacteraceae bacterium
CCATCTCGCCGGGCTGTCGCATGCCTCGTCCACCGAGTTCGGCCCGTGCGAGGAGCCGGTGGTCGGCCTGCTGACCGAATGGGCCCGCGGCAACGAAATGGAGCGCCGCGCCGAAGGCGGCGACCTCGGCGGCACCATGCGGCTGGGCGCCTATCCCGCCGTGCTGGCGCCCGGCTCGCTGGTCAGCGCGGTCTACGACGGGAAGCGCGAGATCGCCGAACGCCACCGCCACCGCTACGAGGTGAACGTTCGCTACAAGGAGCGGCTGGAAGCGGCGGGGATGAGTTTCTCCGGCATGTCGCCCGACCGCGTGCTGCCCGAGATCGTGGAATACCCGACGCATCCCTGGTTCATCGGCGTGCAGTTCCATCCCGAGCTGAAGTCCAAGCCGCTGACGCCGCACCCGCTGTTCCGCGGTTTCATCGCCGCGGCGGTGCGGCAGATGCGCCTGGTGTAGGCTCGGCCCGTTCCAGCCAGGAGCCTTGCCATGGCGGTCGTGCGCGTCGGCGGCATCGACATCGGCAACGAACTGCCGTTCGTGCTGATCGCCGGGCCGTGCCAGATCGAAGGCCTGGCGCAGGCGCTGGAAGTGGCGGCGGCGCTGGACGAGATCTGCGCCGGCCTCGCCATTCCGTGGATCTACAAGTCGAGCTTCGACAAGGCCAACCGCACCAGCGCCGGCGCCGCCCGCGGGGTGGGCATGGCGCGCGGGCTGGCGGTTCTGGCGCAGGTGCGCGAGGCCTACGGCTGCCCGGTGCTCACCGACGTGCACGCGGTCGCGCAATGCGCGCCGGTGGCCGAAGTGGTGGACGTGCTGCAGATCCCCGCCTTCCTGTGCCGCCAGACCGACCTGCTGGTGGCCGCCGGGCAAACCGGGCGGGCGGTGAACGTGAAGAAGGGCCAGTTCCTGGCGCCCTGGGACATGGCCCGCGTCGCCGCCAAGATCGCCGGCACCGGCAACGACAAGATCCTGCTGACCGAACGCGGCGCCAGCTTCGGCTACAACACGCTCATCACCGATTTCCGCGCCCTGCCCATCATGGCCCGCACCGGCTACCCGGTGGTGTTCGATGCCACCCATTCCGTGCAGCAGCCCGGCGGGGCGGGCAGCGCATCGGGCGGCGAGCGCGAATTCGCCCCGGTGCTGGCGCGCGCGGCGCTGGCGGTGGGCGTGGCGGCGCTGTTCATCGAGACGCACCCGGACCCCGATCGCGCGCCGTCGGACGGCCCGAACATGATCGCGCTCCGCGACATGCCGGCGCTGCTGGCCGGGCTGCGCGAATTCGACGTTCTTGCCAAGAAACGGTGAGGTGTCGGCGCATCCGCCGCCGCGCGGACATGCGTCGTGACTACCTGAAACAGCCGCACCCAACGCAAATGTGATCGGCGTTCTTGATCCGGGTCAAGGTTCGCGCAAGGGTTTTGCACCCAGTTGTCGGCCGATGGGCATCGATTCTTTGCGCGAACAAGCCAGGCGTTGCCGGCGGCTGGCGGCCGAGGTCGGCGATATCCGCACGCGGCGGTCGCTGACCGAACTGGCGGCCGAGTACGACCGGCGAGCCTACGACCTGACCGCGCGGATGCCGGCGGAATGCCCTGCCGTGGGCGCCGGACGGGCGGCCCAGGAGCCGCCATGCGAGGGGTGTCCGGCCGTTGACTCCTGCCATGCCGCGGACGCTGCCGCCGCCTGTTGAGCCGGCGCAGGGCACGCTTCCCCAAGGTGGCAGGGCGGACCCGCAACCGGCGCGGTGGCGTCGCGGCCGGGGCGGTGCTACCGAGCCGCCGCGCAACAGACCGGGACGCATCCCCATGAGTGCCATCAGCGACATCATCGCCCGCGAGATCCTCGACAGCCGCGGCAATCCCACGATCGAGGTCGACGTGGTGCTGGAAAGCGGCGCCAGCGGCCGCGCCGCGGTGCCCTCCGGCGCTTCCACCGGGGCGCACGAAGCCGTCGAGCTGCGCGACGGCGATACCCGCCGCTTCGGCGGCAAGGGCGTGCGGCAGGCCATCGCCAATGCCGAGGGGGAAATCCTCGAGGCCGTCGGCGGCATGGACGCCAGCGAGCAGCTTGCCATCGACGCCGCCATGATCGACCTCGACGGCACGCCCAACAAGGCGCGGCTGGGCGCCAACGCCATCCTGGCGGTTTCCCTCGGGGTGGCCAAGGCGGCCGCGGCGGAGCTGGACGTGCCGCTATACCGCTACATCGGCGGCGTGTTCGCGCGCACCCTTCCGGTGCCGATGATGAACATCGTCAACGGCGGCAAGCATGCCGACAACCCGATCGACATCCAGGAATTCATGATCCAGCCGCTGTCCGCGCCGACCATCGC
>CAIMEK010000549.1 GCA_903839965.1 uncultured Acetobacteraceae bacterium
CCGCGGCCACCACGGCGGATCGCGCGGCGCGCGCGGCCGAAGCGACGCTGGCCGGCGCGCGCGAGCGCGTGGCGCGCCTGGAAGGCGAGGCGGCGCAGGCCGAACTGGCCTGCACCATGATGGCCGAGCGCATCGCCGAACGCCTCGGCCCCTCCCCCGCCATGCCCAACCCGCCGGCCGAGATCGGCCCGGAAACCGAGGACAACGCGCGGCGCAAGCTGGAGCGGCTGCAGCGCGACCGCGAGGAGATGGGCCCCGTCAACCTGCGCGCCGACGTCGAGGCCGAGGAAATCGGCCAGCAGATCGACACCATCGTGCGCGAGCACGGCGAACTGACCACCGCCATCGCCAAGCTGCGCGGCTCGATCGGCCATCTCAACCGCGAGGGCCGCGAGCGGCTGGCGGCGGTGTTCGAGATGGTGGACAAGCATTTCCGCGCCCTGTTCACCCGCATGTTCGGCGGCGGCGCGGCGCACCTGGCGCTGGTCGGCTCGGACGACCCGCTGCAGGCCGGGCTGGAAATCTTCGCCCAGCCGCCAGGCAAGAAGCTGGCCACGCTGTCGCTGCTGTCGGGCGGCGAGCAGGCGCTGACCGCGCTGTCGCTGCTGTTCGCGGTGTTCCGCTGCAACCCCGCGCCGGTCTGCGTGCTCGACGAAGTCGACGCGCCGCTGGACGACGTCAACGTCGACCGGTTCTGCCTGCTGCTGGAAGACATGGTGAACGAAACCGGCACCCGCTTCATCGTGGTGACCCACCACCACCTGACCATGGCACGGATGGACCGGCTGTACGGCGTGACCATGCAGGAACACGGCGTGTCGCGACTGCTCTCCGTTGACCTCTCCCGCGCCGCCGAAATGGTCGACCAGCCCCGCATGGCGGCGGAGTAAGCAAGGCCAGGGGCTTCGCCCCTGGACCCCACCAAGGGCCGAGAGGCCCTTGGAACCCGTTCGTTTAGGGGGTCTTGGCGAGAGGGGGGTGAGGAGGGGCTTCGGCATCTCCTAGCCCCCCTCTCGTCAAGATCCTCCAAGTGATGGGGTCCAGGGGTCCACTGACCCCTGGCGGGTCCGGGACGGAGCCCTGGCCTTCCTCCCTCCTCATGTCCCGAGCGCTTCCGCGAACTTGCCGGCCTGGGTGGGCCAATCGGGGAGGGATTGGCCTTCGGTCCAGGCGGCGTCGGCCATGGCGTGGCGCAGGTCGGTGTCGAAGATCATGCGGCGCAGCGACTTCGACAGGGTTGCCTCGTCGCCTGGGGTGCAGGCCACGCCACTGAGCGGGGTCACCAGGTTGCCGGCGGCGCCGCCGGTGGTGACGGCGACCGGGATGCCGCGTTTCAGCGCTTCGGCAATTGCCATGCCATAGCCTTCCCAGTGGGTCGCCAGCGCGAACACGTCGGTGCCCTGCCAAAGCGACTCCAATGTGGCCGCGTCCGCTTCGCCGATGAAGGTCACCTGCTGGCCGATGACGAGGCTTTCGACCAGGGCGTGCAGAGACTTTGCGTATGCGGGGTCGCGCTGTTCGCTGCCGACGATGGTCAGGCGCCAGTCGAGGTCGAACAGCCTGGCGAGTGCGCGCAGCAGCAGGTCGTGGCCCTTGCGCGGGATCAGCGCGCCGACGCTGAGTACGGCGCAGTGTGGGCCGCCCGAGCCCGGGCTGCGCGGCGCGTCGGCGGTGCCGGGCGTCACCACGCTGATGCGCTGCCCTTCGACGCCGAAATCGGCGACGAGTCGTTCGGCGGTGAAGCTGCTGGTGGCGATCACCCGTGCGAGCCGTGGCAGCAGACTGCGCTCGGCCTCGCGTAGCGTGTCGCGGTCGGCCTCGCTGAAGCCGGTTTCCTGGACGGTGGGATGGTGGATCAGTCCGACCGTATAGCGCGCTGCCAGCATGTCGGCGCGATCGCGGAAGGCGGGCAGGCCGAGCCCGTCGATCACCGGCACCGTGTCGGTGGGAACGGCGTCGAAGGCGGCGCTGGCCGCAGCGTATGCGGTGGTATCGGCGATCGGGTGGCGGCCGGCGAGTTCGACGGCGTGCGCGTCGTGGCCGGTCGCACGCAGCCCATCGAGGATTGCGCGGTCGTAGCCGTAGCCGCCGGACAACGCGTCCAGCGGCGCGGGCACCAGCAGCGACATCCGCATCAGAGCGGCGCCTCGTAGGCGGCCCAGGCCACCGGGCTTTCACGCAATGTCACTTTCAGTCCGGAAATTTTGCGCGCGTGTGGCCCGAGCGTGCCGGCGCGGCAGGCGGCGGCGAGCAGGGTGTGGATGTGCAGGGCCATGAATTCGGTGGTGGTGTTCTGGTCGGACAGCGCCGGCAGCTCGTCGAGGTTGTGGTAGTCCACCGTGTCGAGCACGCGGCGCAGTTCGGTCTTGGCCAGGCCGATGTCGATCAGCAGGTTGAGCGGATCGAGGGTGGGGGCGCGAAACTCCGCTTCGACGGCGTAGGTGGCGCCGTGCAGGCGCTGTGCGGGACCAAATTCGGCGCCGTGGAAGCTGTGCGCGATCATGATGTGGTCGCAGACCGTCAGGCTGAACATGGCGTGGTTCCATAGGTGATCACGTGGCACAGCCCGCCGGCCAGCAGATCGGGCATGGCGGCGGGCAGGTCGGCGAACGGCGTCGGCGGCTCCAGCAGCGCGTCGAGCCGTTCGTCGGCGAGAAGTTCGAGCGCGAGCGCCAGGCGCTCGGCGTGCGTGCGACGGGGACGCATGGCGGTGGCGACGCTGCCGACCTGGCTCGACAACAGGCGCAGGCGGCGGGCGTGGAACGCTTCGCCGAGCGGCACCGCCGGTGCGTTGGCGCCGAACCAGCTCGCCTCGACGATGCGCGCCTCGAAGCCGGCGCGATCGAGCGCGAGGCGCAATCCCGCTTCGGAGGCGGAGGCGTGCACCACCAGGTCCTGGTCGGCCGGGGCGTCGTCGGGGGCGGCAAACCGGCAGCCCAGGCGGGCGGCGAGCGGGGCACGGGCGGGGTTGATGTCGACCAGCGTGACGCAGGCCGCGGGGATGCGGGCGAGCAGCCAGGCCGTGAGCAGGCCGACCACGCCGGCGCCGATGACCAGGATGCGTTCGCCGGCCAGCGGGGCGGCGTCCCAGGCGATGTTGAGCGCGGTCTCCATGTTGGCGCCGAGTGCGGCGCGCGGCGTGGGCAGCGCGTCGGGCACCGGGATGCACATCGCGGCGGGCGCGAGGAACACATCCTGGTGGGGATGCAGCACGAACACCCGCGCGCCGTCGTCGGTCTGGCCGACCGCGCTGTAGCCGTATTTCACCGGGAACGGGAACGCCCCGCCCATCAGCGGCGCGCCCATGGCGGCGTACTGGCTGGGCGGCACGCGGCCGGCGAACACCAGCGCCTCGGTGCCGCGCGAAATGCCGCTGGCCAGCGTGCGCACGCGCCGTTGCCCGGGCGTGGGCGGCGGCAGCGCTTCGCTGCGGATTTCGCCGACGCCGGGCGCCACCGTCCAGAAGGCGTGCGCGTTCATCGCCGGCGCTCCAGCGGAATATCGAACAGCAGGTCGTCGCCGAGCGTGTGCAGCGTCCAGTTCAGCCGCATGCCGTGTTCCGGACGGGCGACGCTGGGCAGGGTGAAGGCGGGAATGCCGGAGCCGAGCAGCAGCGGGGCGATGGTGACGTGCAGCCGGTCGAGGCACCCGGCGGCGAGGAAGCGCGACACGGTGATGCCGCCACCCTCGACATAGATGCGCCGCAGGCCGCGCGCCGCGAGCCTGGCGACGATGGCGGCGGCGTCGAGCCCCGCATCGCCGCGCGGCAGGCGCAGCAGTTCGGCCTCGCCGGCGCTCTCGCCGGGGGCGTCCTCGGCGCATAGCAGCAGCGTGGCGGGGCCGCCGTGGAACAACCGGTAGTGCGGCGCGAGCCGGCGTTCGGTGTCGATGACGACGCGTACGGGCGAGGCGCCGGCGCAGTGGCGCGTGGTCAGCAGCGGATCGTCGGCGCGGACGGTGCCGGCGCCGACGACCACGGCGTCGAACAGGGCGCGCAGGCGGTGCGTATGCACCACGTCGGCCTCGCCGCTGATCCAGAACGAGTGGCCGCTGTCGGTGGCGATCCGCCCGTCCAGGCTTTGCGACAGCCGGCCGAGCACGAACGGGCCGGGTGCGGCCTGGGCGGCGTCGAGCAATGCGCCATAGAGCGCAGCCGTGCGCCGGGCGGCGAGGTCGCCGGCGAGCAGCGCATTCCACACCCGGTCGCTGATCGGTTCCGATGCGATCCCGCGCATGTCGGGCCGAGTATCACGCGCGCGCCGCAGCGGGTAGTGCCTTCGCGGTGACTACACCCGCGCGCAGATGGCCAGCGCCGCCGGCGTGCGCGGTGCGGCGAGCGTTCCGGAGGCGCCGTAGTGGGGCACTTTGGCCGCATGCGCGCGCGCGGCCCGCCCGATCACCGCGATCACCCGCCCTTGCGCCATCAGCCCGCATTCCAGCAGCCGCCGGTTTTCGGCCGCGAGCGTACGCAGGCGGCTGCCCAGCACGGTCAGAGTCGCGCGCATGGCGGGCGGCGCGCCGGACGCACCCATGGCGCCCTGGGCCCGCAGGAAGGCGCTGGTGGCGTCCTGCTTGGCCGCCAGCAAGGTGGTTGCCCCCGCCAGGTCGAGCGCCGCGAGCAGGCGGTTCTCGGCTTCCAGCAGGGTGGCGAGCGCGACGGCGGCGGCGGGCAGGTCGTCGGCTGTGGGCGTCATTTCGAGGCCTCCGATTCCTGCAGGCGCAGCATCTGGCGCCACACCGGCATGGCGAGGCCCAGCCCGCCGTGTTCGGTCATCTTGCGGGCGATGGCATCGGTCAGGAACGGCTTGAACGCCTGCTCGCCGGGGCCGCCGCCGAACGGGCCGGTGGAGCTGTCGATGGTGTCGAACATCGGCGCCAGCAGCTGCGACAGCGCCATCGCCTCGAAGTCCTGCGCGGCGCGCCAGGCGCGCGCGGCCTGCGGGCTGGCCAGCTCGGCGGGATCGGGCGCCGTCGCGGCGCTGGTGGGCGGCAGCAGCACGGGGGTCATCAGCGCACCTGCAGTTCGGCCTGCAGCGCCCCGGCGGACTTGATGGACTGCAGGATGTTGATCATGTCGCGCGGGCCGACGCCGAGCGCATTCAGCCCGGCCACCAGGTCGCGCAGGGTGACGTTGCCGGCCAGGATGCCCAGGCGCTTTTCGCTCGAATCGTCGATCTGCACGTTGGTGCGCGGGACCACCTGGGTGGTGCCGTTGGACAGCGGGCCGGGCTGGCTGACCACCGGCGTCTCGGTGACGCGCACGGTGAGGTTGCCCTGGGCGATGCCGACGGTGCTGACCCGCACATTGGCGCCCATGACGATGGTTCCGCTGGCCTCGTCGATCACCACCACCGCCGGGCTGTCGGGCTCGACGCGCAGTTCCAGGATGCGCGTCAGCGAGTCGACCACGTCGCGGCCGGCCAGGTCGACGGCCACGGTGCGCGGGTCGGCGGCGTGCGAGGTGCCGGCGCCGATCGCCCGGTTGATCGCCTCCGCGATACGTCGCGCGGTGGTCAGGTCCGGGTTGCGCAGGCCAAGC
>CAIMEK010000550.1 GCA_903839965.1 uncultured Acetobacteraceae bacterium
ATCAGCTCGCGCGGGATCGCCGCCATGTTGATGGCGACGAACGGCCCGCCGCGGCGGCGGCCGTAATCGTGCAGCGCACGCGCCACCAGCTCCTTGCCGGTGCCGCTCTCGCCGTTGATCATCACCGTCAGGTCGGCCGTGGTGAGCCGGGCGATGGTGCGGTAGATCTCCTGCATGGCCGGGCTGCGCCCGATCAGCGGCAGCCGCTCGGCGGCCTCGCGCGGCGGCTCGGGCGCCACCGGCTCGCTGGACGGCACCGTGAGGGCGCGCGCCACCACCGCCAGCAATTCCTTCAAATCGAAGGGCTTGGGCAGGTATTCGAAAGCGCCGCGCTGGGCCGCCTTGACCGCCGTCAGCAGGGTGGACTGCGCACTCATCACCACCACGCGAAGCTCCGGCCGCAACCGCTTGATGCGCGGCAGCAGGTCGAGCCCGTTCTCGTCGGGCATCACCACGTCGGTGATCACCAGGTCGCCTTCGCCGTCCTCCACCCAGCGCCACAGCGTCGCGGCGTTGGAGGTGCTGCGGACCTGGTAGCCGGAACGTCCGAGCGCCTGGGTCAGCACGGTGCGGATGGAGCGGTCGTCGTCGGCGACAAGCACGGTGGGGAGAGTCATGGGTATGCAGTCCTGGGCTGCGGGCGGTCAGCCGGCAGCGGCGGCGTCGTCGGCCAGCATCGGCAGATGCAGGCGGAATTCCGTGCGTCCGGGGCGGCTGTCGACTTCGATGAGACCGCCGTGGTCGGAGACGATCTTCGCCACCAGCGACAGCCCCAGGCCGCTGCCCGAGGACTTGGAGGTGACGAAGGGGTCGAACAGGTTGGAACGGATGTCCTCGGGGATGCCCGGCCCGTTGTCGCGCACCGCCACTACCATCGGCAGGTGCATGCGCCGGTCGCTGCCCGGCACGGCCAGCCGCACCCCGTGCTGGAAGGCGGTGATCAGGGTGATCTCGCCGTTCGCCACGCCGCCGGAGGCGATCGCCTCGGCGGCGTTCTTCACCAGGTTCAGCACCACCTGCACGAGCTGGTCGCGGTTGCCGTGCACCGGCGGCAGGCTGGGGTCGTAGATCTCGGTGAACCGGATGGCGGCGGCGAAACCGCTCTGGGCCAGTCGGCGGACATGCTCCATCACCCGGTGGATGTTGACCCCGCCATGCTCGATCGGCTTGGCGCCGAACATCTCCATGCGGTCGACCAGGGCGCGGATGCGGTCGGCCTCGTCGCGGATCAGCACGGTCAGCTCGCGGTCCGCGTCGCCGACGCTGCTCTCCAGCAACTGGGCGGCGCCGCGGATGCCCGAGAGCGGGTTCTTCACCTCGTGGGCCAGGATCGCCGCCATGCTGGTGACGCTGCGGGCGGCGCTGCGGAAGGTGAGCTGACGGTCCAGCGCGCGCGCCGCCGAGGCGTCCTGCAGCACCAGCAGCACCGAGCCCGGTTCCTCCGGCAGCGGCGCGCACTGCACGGCGATGCCGCGCTTGCGCAGCCGCGGGCTCTCGAAGGTCATGTCATGGTCGGAAACCGTCACCTCGCCCTGGCGCACCTGGGCGAGCAGCATGAAGGCCGGGTGGTCGGGCGGCACCAGGTCCACCAGCTTCATCTGCGCGAGTTGGCTGGCGGAAACGCCGAGGAAGTGTTCGGCCGCGTGGTTGGCGTAGGTGAAGCGGTTCTCGGCGTCGAGCACCACCATCGGCACCGGCAGGGCGGACAGCAGCGCCACGGCGTCGGGCGCCCGGCGCTGCGCCTGCCGCCCCAACGTGACGACGCCGGCATTGCGCAGGCTCATGCCGCCTCCGCCAGCACGGCGTCGCGATCGCCGGCGCGGGTGGCACCGCGGGCGATCAGCGGCGCGTAGAACCGCTCGATCAGCGCCAGCACCGCCGGCACGTCGGCCAGCCGGTTGACCGTCGCGCGGAACCCGGCCGAACCGGGCAGGCCGCGCGAATACCAGGACAGGTGCTTGCGGGCGAGCCGCAGCCCGGGCTCGGTGCCGAAGTGGCTCAGGATCGAATGATAATGGCGCAGCATGATGATCTTCTGTTCGGCGAGCGGCGGCTCTGGCCGGCTCTCGCCGGTGCGCAGGAAGTGCGCGACCTGGGCGGGGAACCAGGGTCGGCCGCAGCAGCCCCGGCCGATCATCACCCCGTCGGCGCCGGAGCGCACCAACGCCTCGGCGGCATCCGCCTCGGTGACGATGTCGCCGTTGACGATCACCGGGATGCCGACGCTGTCCTTTACCTGGCGGACAAAATCCCAGTCGGCGGTGCCGGTGTAGAACCTCTGCCGGGTGCGGCCGTGCACGGTGACCATGCGGATGCCGCTTTGCTCGGCGATGCGCGCCAGCGCCGGGGCGTTCAGGCTGGCGTGGTCCCAGCCCATGCGCATCTTCAGGGTCACCGGCGCGGACACGGCGCGGACGGTGGCTTCCAGGATGCGGGCGGCGGTGGCCTCGTCACGCATCAGGGCGCTGCCGGCGCTCTGGCCGAGCGCCACCTTCTTCACCGGGCAGCCGAAATTGATGTCGACGATGTCGGCTCCGCAATCCACCGCGATGCGCGCCGCCTCCGCCATCGCCGCCGGGTCGCAGCCGGCCAGTTGCAGGGAGGACGGCGTGCCCTCCAGCTCGGCCATGCGCAGCGTGGTGCGGTTGGCCCGCACCATCGCCCAGGAGGCGATCATCTCGGACACCACCAGCCCCGTGCCGAGTTCGCGGGCGAGGCGGCGGAACGGCAGGTCGGTGACACCGGACATCGGCGCCAGGATGACCGGCGTGTCGATCCGCACCCCCGCGCCGAGTTCGATCGGACGCAGGCGCGGAGAAGTCATCCCGTTGTTGCCCATGATTTAGGCAAACTAGCCGAGGCCCCGGACCGGCGCAATGCCCAATACCCGGGCAAACCGTGGCAGCGCCGTTGGATGTGTTGCACGTTCGCGCTATGGGTGCGGGCATGGCACGGTCCCGCATCGCCCTCCTGCTGGTTGCCGCCGGCACCGGCAACCGCTTCGGCGCCGAGACGCCGAAGCAGTTCCTGTCCATCGCCGGCCAGCCCGTCATCCGCCACGCGGCGGCGCGGCTGGCACCCGAGGTGGACCTCATCCAGCCCGTTGGCGATGCGGAGGCGATCGCGGCCGCGCTGGTGGGGCTCGAGCATCTGCCGGTGGTGCCGGGCGGCGCCACCCGCCAGGGGAGCGTGCTGGCCGGGCTGGAGGCGTTGGTGCCGTACGGGCCGGACGTGGTGCTGGTGCACGACGCCGCCCGCCCCTGCATTCCGCCCGGCACGGTGGCGGCGCTGCTGGCGGCGCTGGAAAATGCACCCGGCGCGATTCCAGGGGTGCCGGTGGCGGATACCCTCAAGCGGGGCGGGGCGGACGGGCGGATACTGGAGACGGTGCCGCGGGCCGGGCTGTTCCGGGCGCAGACCCCGCAGGCGTTCCGCTTTCCGCTGCTGCTGGCGCTGCACCGGGCGAGCCCGCCGGGGGTCACCGACGACGCCGCCGTGCTGGAGGCGGCCGGGCATGCGGTGGCGCTGGTGGCCGGCGGCGAGGGCAACATCAAGCTGACCTACCGGGAGGATCTGGTGCGGCTGGAACGCGAACTGCTGGGCGCGATGCTGCCGCGGGTGGGCACCGGCTTCGACGTGCACGTGCTGGCCGAGGGCCGGAAACTGATCCTGTGCGGCGTGGAAGTGCCGCACGAGCGCGGGCTGGCCGGCCATTCCGATGCCGATGTGGGCATCCACGCGCTGTGCGACGCGATCTATGGCGCGCTGGCCGAGGGCGATATCGGGCGGCACTTCCCGCCCAGCCAGGCGGAATGGAAGGATGCCGATTCGGCGCGCTTCCTGCGCCATGCCGCGGAACGCATCGCCGCGCGCGGCGGCCTGCTGGCCAATGCCGACGTTACCCTGATCTGCGAGCGGCCCAAGATCACCCCGCATGCCCCGCGCATGATCGCCCGGCTGGCCGAGATCCTCGGGGTGGGCGAGGACCGCATTTCCGTCAAGGCGACCACCACCGAACGGCTGGGGTTCACCGGGCGGATGGAGGGCATCGCCGCGCAGGCGGTGGCGACGGTGCTGGTGCCTTGATGCGGATCAAAGCGGCGGGGTCGGCGGCAGCCTAGCGTTGCCCGGAACCTTCCCGGGAGAACACCATGCACGAGAACTGGGCCGAGCTGGCCGCCGGCCTGTCGACGCCGCTGAAGGAACTGCGCGGCGGCGCGACCGACGTGATGAAGGGGTTCTCCGCGCTGGCACGGGCCGCGCTCGAGCCGCATGCGCTCGACACCAAGACGAAGGAACTGATCGCGCTGGCGATCGGGGTGGCCACAAGGTGCGACGCCTGCATCGCCTTCCATGCCGAGGCCGCGCTGCGCCAGGGCGCCACCCGCGCGGAGGTGATGGAGACCATGGGCATGGCGATCTACATGGGGGCGGGCCCGTCGGTGATGTACGCCGCGCAGGCCGTCGAGGCGTACGACCAGTTCGCCGCCGCCAAGGACCCCGCTGCGGCCTGACCGCCGGGCCGCCCCTGCTGGGCAAGCCCGGAGCAACCGCTTATCATGCAGGGCGTGACGCCGGGCATCAGGGCCGGGGCGAAGGAGGAAACCAATGCCAAACCGCAAGATGACGATGGCAGTGATCGTCGGCAACCGCGGCTTCTTTCCGGACCATCTGGCCAAGTCAGGCCGCAGCGAAATGATGGCGGCGCTCGAGCAGGCCGGCTACGGCTGCATCGTGCTGGACGACACACAGACGAAACACGGCGCGGTGGAAAGCTTCGAGGACGCCAAGCGCTGCGCTGCCCTGTTCAAGCAGCACCGCGAGCAGATCGACGGGGTGATCGTCACGCTGCCGAATTTCGGCGACGAGCGCGCGGTGGTGGAAACCCTGCACCTGGCCAAGCTCGGCGTGCCGGTGCTGGTGCAGGCGACCCCGGACAGCCCGGGCAAGATGGGCATTACCCACCGGCGCGACGGCTTCTGCGGCAAGATGTCGGTGTGCAACAACCTCCGGCAGTACGGCATCCCCTTCTCGCTGACCACGCTGCACACGGTGAGCCCGGACAGCGACTCCTTCCGGGCCGACCTGGACTGGTTCGGCGCGGTGTGCCGCGTTGCCAACGGGCTGCGCACTTTGCGCGTGGGCTGCATCGGCGCGCGGCCGACCAACTTCAACACCGTGCGCTACAGCGAGAAACTGCTGCAGGCCAGCGGGATCTCCACCGAGACGGTGGACCTTTCCGACATCCTCGGCCGCATCCAGCGGCTGCAGGACGACGACGCGGGCACCCAGCGCAAGCTCGCCGAGATCAAGGCCTACGTGAGCAACAAGGGCATTCCCGACGCGGCGCTGATGAAGATGGCCAAGCTCGGCGCCGTCATCGAGGACTGGATGCACGTCAACGAGATCGCGGTGAGCGCGGTGCAGTGCTGGACGGCGATGGAGGAGTTCTTCGGCGTCGTGCCGTGCACGGTGATGAGCATGATGAGCAACGACCTGCTGGCGAGCGCGTGCGAGGCCGATATCTGCGGCACCATCAGCATGCACGCGCTGGCGCTGGCCTCGCAAACCCCGAGCGCGCTGCTCGACTGGAACAACAACTACGGCGAGGACCCGGACAAGGCGGTGTGCTTCCATTGCAGCAACCTGCCGAAGCACTTCTTCGTCGAGGCGAGCATGGACTACCAGGCGATCATCGCCGGCACCGTGGGCAAGGAAAACGCGTTCGGCACGCTGGCCGGGCGGGTGAAGGCCGGGCCGATGAGCTATGCCCGCTTCTCCACCGACGACACCGCCGGCGTGATCCGCGGCTACCTGGGCCAGGGCAATTTCACCAGCGATCCGCTGACCACCTTCGGCGGGGCGGGCGTGGTGCAGATACCCGACCTGCAGGGGCTGCTGCACTTCATCTGCGAGAACGGGTTCGAACACCACGTGGCGGCGAACTTCTCCTCCACGGCGGGCGCGGTGCAGGAAGCGGCGACGCGCTACCTGGGCTGGCAGATGCATCGGCATGGCAGCTGACCGGGACGGAATGCGGCCATGACAATTGTTGCGGGCGTTGATTTCGGCACGCTCAGCGTGCGCGTTTCCATCGTCGATAGCGGGCGGGGGCTGATTGCCTCCGCCGTTGGCGAATATCCGCTGCACCGGCGCTCCGATGACCCGGATTACGCCACGCAGTCGCACGACGACCAGATGCAGGCGCTGGCCGTCGCGACGCGAAAGGCGGTGGCGGAGGCCGGGGTTTCCGCTGCCGACGTAGCGGCGATCGCGCTCGACACCACGGGCTCGAGCGTTATACCGGTGGACGCGGCGATGCAGCCGCTCGGCGAGTACTATCTGTGGTGCGACCATCGGGCGAAGGGCGAGGCCGAGGAGATTACCGCGGCGGCGCATCGGGAGAACCTGGCGGCGATCGAGTGGTGCGGCGGGGTTTATTCGGCGGAATGGGGGTGGGCCAAGCTGCTGCACTGGCTGCGGCACAACCCGGACAAACGAACGGCCTTCGCCAGCGCGTTCGAGAACTGCGACATGGTGGCGGCGACGCTGGCCGGCATTGCCGATCCGCACCGGGTCAAGCGCAGCGTCTGCGCGATGGGCCACAAATGG
>CAIMEK010000551.1 GCA_903839965.1 uncultured Acetobacteraceae bacterium
CGGAACGCTGCTGCAGCCTCGTTGGAGAAGCTGTCGACCACGCGCAGGATGACGGCACCCATGCGGCCATTCGGCCAGCGCTCGGCGGCGGCGATGACGCGGGTTTTGCCGGCAGTGCCGCTGCCCTCGTTGCGCTCGCCGCCGAGATAGACGTCATCGGCCTCCACGATCGGCGTCCAACCGCCCTCGGCAGGCGCGCCCAACCGGCAACGATCGCTCTCTTGCGTCATCGCGTGGCGGAGACGCTTGTGCAAATACCACGCGGTTTGATAGCTGACGCCCAGGCGGCGGCCGAGTTCGACCGCAGAGATGCACTGCTTGGTGCCGGTCATCAGCTGCATGGCTTGGAATCAGGTGGTCAGCGGCAACTTGGTGTCGGCCATCACGGTGCCCGAGGTGATCGACCAGCGCATGTCGCACCGCGTGCAGCCGATCCGGCGGTCGTAGTCGTAGCTCTTCGGGTTGCCGCGGCGCGGACATGGCATGCCTGCGCCCTGGCGTACCTTCACCCACGCCGCCAGACACGACCCTTCCGTGCCGTACAGCCGCTCAAACTCGGCGTCTGTCAGGCCTTGCATGATCGCTCGCATCGCTCCAACCCCTTGCTCGTCGGAGACGAGTCTGTGCTCATTCCTCCAAGGGTACAAGGGCGGGTCGACCGGTTGATAAGCGGGAAGTCAATTTGCCCTGTGGGTAACGGCACGGGTAACACGTCGGAAGGCCGGATGTGGCAAGGGCCACCTCGCCGGATCGGTCGGCTGGTGGAAGCGGGGTTGGGCTCTTCCTACCTCACCAGGGTGCAGTGCATCATTGTCCAGACCCCCGGCCTAAACGCCGCGCGCTGCGCCGGCCAGATCGCAACGGTCTGCGGTTTGGTGGCCTCTACCCAATATGCGCCGCGTACGTACGGCCGAACGACAACGGCAGGCCGCGATCCGGCGGTCTGATTCGGCGGCCTGGAAAATTGGGGCGGAGCTGCAAATGTTCACAACCGACCAGGAACGTTTGATAAAATCGAAGCTCAAGGTGGTCCGCGGATTCGAGGATGCTGAACTTGTCCTTCCGCGTATTCAGGGCGGGGACGTCGCCGATTGCCTGTTCTGGGATCGTTCGGTGATCTTGGAAATCAAGACAGTGAATGCGGGTCGAGAGGAGCAATTCGGAGCGGTTCTCGATTCGATTTCGAGGGCGGGGGGATCTATCCTCAATGTCCCAGCAAGCCAGGGATGAAATCGTTATCGGGGCTCAGGCCCTTAGTCTCCCGCCAGGACCTCGGCGGCCTTCGCCAGCCGCCGCGCCAACCCGGGCCGCAGGTGCGCGGCGAGCCTGGCAAGTGCCGCGCGCCAGGCCGGAAGCGCCGCTTCCAGCCGCCTCGCGCCGGCCTCGGTGAGCCACACCGCCCGGCGGCGCAGGTCGGCCTCCACCACGGCGATCTCGACCAGGCCCGCCGCCTCCAACGCGCGCAGGTTGCGCGACAGCGTGGACTGTTCCAGTCCGCTGCGCCGCAGCAGCGTTGCCATCGTGTCGTCCGGCAGCACGGCGATCTGCGCCATCAGGCCGAGCTGCGCCGTGCCGAACCCCGCGCCCTCCAGCTCGCGATCGAGGAAGCGGGTGATGCGCCGCGCCGCCAGCCGGCTGTTGCAGCCCGGGCAACGCTCGAGCAGCGCACGGGTATCGGTGCGCAGGGTCTTGCGCGATTGCCGCCGACCGGTCATGGGTCTATGTATATACATCTTTCTTCCACGCGGGACAGGCATCATGAGCGAGGTTCGGCAGGACATCCTTGCCTGCATCGGCGACACGCCGCTGTTGGCGCTGCGTACCATCATGCCCGCCAACGGCGCGCGCATTCTGCTGAAGCTGGAAGCCGCCAACCCCACCGGCAGCATGAAGGACCGGATGGCACTGGCCATGATCGCGGCGGCGGAGGCCGACGGGCGGCTGCCGGACGGCGGGCCGGTGGTGGAGTACACCGGCGGCAGTACCGGGGTGTCGTTGGCGTTGGTCTGCGCGGTGAAGCGGCATCCGCTGCACATCGTGACCTCGGATGCCTTCGCGAGGGAAAAGCTCGACCACATGCGCCTGCTGGGGGCGACGCTGCAGATCGTGCCGAGCGAGAGCGGGCGGATGACAGAGAAGTTGACGCGCGACATGATCGAGGCCGCCCGGGTGGTGTCCGAACGCACCGGCGCGTTCTGGACCGACCAGATGAAGAACACCGACCAGTTGGCGGCCTATCACGGGCTGGCGGATGAGATCTGGGCCCAGACCGGCGGGCGGATCGATGGTTTCGCGCTTGCCGTGGGCACCGCGGCGGCGTTGCGGGGAACCGGCGAGGCGCTGCGCGAGCATGATGGGCGGATCGGTATCGTTGCTGTGGAGCCGGCGGAATCGCCGGTGCTGTCGGGCGGTGCGCCAGGTGCGCACAAGATCGACGGCATCGGCGCGGGGTTCGTGGTGCCGTTGTGGCATGCCGGCATTGCCGATTGGATCGAGCGCGTATCCACACAGGAGGCCATGGCGATGGCGTTCCGGCTGGCGCGCGAGGAAGGGATATTCGCGGGCACCTCCACGGGCGCCAATGTCATCGGTGCGTTGCGCCTGGCCGAGCGGTTGGGGCCGGGGGCGACGGTCGTTACGGTGATCTGCGATACGGGGATGAAGTATCTCAGGGGATTTGGAGCGGCGCTGGCGACGCCGGACTGACGCGCCGCCGCCCATCACCATCATTCAACTTCGCAGCGGCAATAAGCCATGTTGGTGCGGTTCGTGGTGTATGTGATGTGCAGCGTGGTGCCGCGCGCGATCACGGCCGGGTAGGAGAACTCGCCTTCCGCCGTCTCCAAGTCCAGCAGCGGCGCGAAGGTTTTGCCGTTGTCCTGCGAGCCGAACAGCACCAGCGGCGTGCGCCGCCCCCAGTTGCCCTCGACGGGATTGCAGGCCAGCACCAGCCGCCCGTCATCGAGGCGTGCGACGTCCAAACCGCTGTTGTTGTTCGCCAGGGCAGTCGCCGCTGCCGCGCTCCAGGTGCGGCCGGCATCGATGGAATCGCTCCGATGGATGCGCCCGCGCGTGCTCCTGAGCAGCATGTGCACACGCCCGGGAGCGGACTCCCAAAGCGTCGGCTGGATCACGCCATCCCAGCGGAACACCCGCTCCACGTCGCTCTCCCATAGCGCGTTCGCGGCCAGCCCCTGCCATGTGCCGGCGCCGCCGGAGGCCCCGCCCTGGCGATGCTCGATCGGGATGTCGCTGCGGCGCCACGTGTGCCCTTCGTCGGAGGAGCGATCCACGAAGGCGTCCCAATATTGTTCGGTCTCCACCGAGCCCCCGGCCAGCCAGTCGCCGCCGGCGAGCACGATGAGCTTGTTCTTCACCGGTCCGCGCGGCGCGGGGTCGTCCGCCACCAGCGGGCGCGGGCGGCTCCAGGTGCCGCCAGCATCTTCGGACACCGCGAGGCGGGTGGTCCATTCATGCACGGTGGCACCCACCTTGTAGAACAGCCACGCGCGCGCGCCGCTGGCATGCAGCGCCGGGTTCCAGTGCGCCAGCCCGGCCTCGGCGAAGCCGCGCACGGGTGCGTGCCAGCGGCCGGCGTGGCGACGCGACAGCCAGATGGCGGTATCGCCCTCGCCTTCCCGGCGGCCGGCGAAATATGCCACCAGCAGGTCGCCGCCGGGCAGGTCGACGACGGTGGAGGCGTGGCAGTTGCCAAACAGGCCGTGTTCCCGCGCAAGCAGAAAGCCACGCTCCTGCACGATCACTCGCATGGGCCGTTTCCTTAGCGCCGACGCGGATGTTATCCGATCGCGGCGGCAACGCCAGCCCGTGCGATCCGGTCCTGGCGTGCGCGCCGCGGCGCGTTCAGCCGCGCACCAGTTCCACGCGGCGGTTCTGCGAGCGGCCCTCCTCGGTGGCATTGTCGGCCACCGGCTTGGTGTCGCCCCGCCCAACGGTGGTCAGGCGGGCGGCGTCGATGCCATGCCCCACCAGCCAGGCCTTCACCGCCTCGGCCCGGTCGGCGGACAGTTTCTGGTTGTAGGCGGGCAGGCCGATCGAGTCCGTGTGGCCCTCGATCGCCAGCGCCAGCTTGGGATCGCCGGCCAGCATGGCCTGCACCTGGCCGAGCACCGGGGTGGCCTCGGGGCGCAGCGTCGCCTTGTTGAAATCGAAGGTGATGCCATACATCGCCACGTGGCCGGCCTGCTGCAGCGCCACCGCCAGCGCTGGCGCCTTGGTTTCGATCGCGGTCGCGGCGTTGCCCTCCAGCGTCTGCTGGAACCCCTTGGTCTCGACGATATCGAGCTTGGACTGCGGCTGTTCGCGTCCGCCGTTGTAGTAATAGACCTGCAGCTCGATCCAGATCATGCCCTTGCCCGGCTCTTCCCAGC
>CAIMEK010000552.1 GCA_903839965.1 uncultured Acetobacteraceae bacterium
GCCGCCGCCGGTCGCGCCGCCCGCGGTCGCGCAACCGGCGTTCGAGCCGGGCACCGAGGTGGTGCTCGCCGGCGTCGCCGCGGCGCCGGGGCTGGCCATCGGCCAGGCCGTGCGCCTGGTGCAGCGCGCGTTCGAATTCCCCGAGGCGGGCGACGGCGCGGCGGTGGAGCAGCCGAAGCTGCTGGGCGCCGTGCGGGCCGCCCAGGACGCGTTGCGCGCCACGCTGCAAGCCGACCCGGCCAAGGACAGCGCGGCGCATGCCATCCTCACCGCGCACCTCGCCTTCCTGGAGGACCCCGACCTGTTCGCCCGGGCCGCCGTGCTGGTCGGCGAGGGCAAGAGCGCCGGCTTCGCCTGGCATGCCGCCATGCAGGAACAGATCGTGCTGCTGCGCGGGCTCGGCGACGAGCGGCTGGCCGCCCGGGCGAACGACCTGCTGGACGTGGAGCGGCGGGTGAACGCGGTGCTGGCGGGCGAGCAGGACGAAGCGGCCCCGCTGCCGCAGGATGCCGTGCTGTTCGCCGAGGACCTGCTGCCCTCGCAGCTTGCCGGGGTGGACATCGGCCGCATCGCCGGCATCTGCACCGCCGGTGGCGGGCCGACCTCGCATGTCGCCATCCTGGCCGCCTCCATGGGTATCCCGGCGCTGGTGGCGATCGGCGCCGACGCGCTGCGCGTGCCCGACGGCGCCCCGGTGATCGTCAACGCCGACGAGGCCACAGTGCACGTGTTCCCCGCCCTCGCGCTGGCCCGGCAGGCGCGCGAGGCGGCGCAGGTCCGGCGGGACCGCGCCGACGACAACCGCGCCGCCGCGCAGGAGGAGGCCCGCACCGCCGACGGCGTGCGCATCGAGGTGGTGGCCAACCTGGGCAAGGCCGACGACGTGCAGGCGGCGCTGGAGAACGGCGCCGAGGGCTGCGGCCTGCTGCGCAGCGAATTCCTGTTCCTCAACCGCGCCGCCGCGCCGACCGAGGACGAACAGGCCGCGCAGTACCAGGCGATCGCCAGCGGGCTCGCCGGGCGGCCGCTGATCATCCGCACGCTCGACGCCGGCGCGGACAAGGCGCTGCCCTATCTCGACGTGCCGAAGGAGGAGAACCCCCAGCTCGGCGTACGCGGCCTGCGGCTCGGCCTGGCGCGGCCCGAGCTGCTGCGCACGCAGTTGCGCGCCATCCTGCGGGTGCAACCCGTGGGGCAATGCCGGATCATGCTGCCGATGGTCACCGAACTGGCGGAGCTGCAGCAGGCGCGCGCGATGCTGGAGGAGGAAAAGGCCAGCCTCGGGTTCGCGGGCACGGTGGCGCTGGGCATCATGATCGAGGTGCCGGCGGCGGCGCTGCTGAGCGAGCCGCTGGCCGCCGAGGCCGACTTCTTCTCGATCGGCACCAACGACCTGACGCAGTACGTGCTGGCCATGGACCGGCTCAATCCGGCGCTGGCCAGGCAGATGGACGCGCTGCATCCCGCGGTGCTGCGGCTGATCGCGAAAACCGTGGAGGGCGCGCGCTGGCATGGCCGCTGGGTGGGCGTGTGCGGCGGCCTGGCCTCGGTGCCGCTGGCCGTGCCGGTTCTGATCGGCCTGGGGGTGACCGAGCTGTCGGCCGCCGCCGCGGCGGTGCCGCACGTCAAGGCAATGGTGCGCACGCTGACCATGAAGGACTGCGTTGCCGCGGCGCGCGAGGCGTTGCGGCAGACCTCGGCCCAGGCGGTGCGCGCCGGCCTGGCGCAGCGCTGGCCGAACGCCTGATGCGCACGCACGAAGCGAGGAGACCGACGTGATCAGCACGGCATTCAACTTCCTGCAGAAGATCGGCAAGTCGCTGATGCTGCCGGTGGCGGTGCTTCCGGTGGCCGGCCTGCTGCTCGGCATCGGGTCGTCCAACCTGTCCTGGCTGCCGGCGATCGTCAGCCACATCATGGCGCAGAGCGGCGACGCGGTGTTCAGCCACCTGCCGCTGATCTTCGCCATCGGCGTGGCGCTCGGCCTGGCCAACAACGACGGCGTCTCCGCCGTGGCCGCGACGGTGGGCTACTACATCATGGTTGCCACGCTGGCGGTGATGGGCGCGGCATTCGGCATCAAGGCGGTGGAGCCGGGCGGCCCGCTGATCGAGACCGGCGTGTTCGGCGGCATCATCATCGGCTGCGTGGCGGCGGCGCTGTTCAACCGCTACTACCGCACCCAGTTGCCGAGCTACCTGGGCTTCTTCGCCGGCAAGCGGTTCGTGCCGATCATCACTGGCATCGCCGCCATCGGCGTCGGCATCGTGCTGTCGCTGACCTGGCCGACGGTGCAGGGCGGCATCGACGGCTTCTCGCACTGGGCGGTCGACAAGGACCCGCGGATGGCCGCGACCATCTACGGCTTCGTCGAACGGCTGCTGATCCCGTTCGGCCTGCACCACATCTGGAACGTGCCGTTCTTCTTCGAGATCGGCGATTTCGTCGATGCCACCGGCAAGCACATCCACGGCGACATCAACCGCTTCTTCGCCGGCGATCCCACCGCCGGCATCCTGTCGGGCGCCTTCCTGTTCAAGATGTGGGGCCTGCCGGCGGCGGCCATCGCCATGTGGCACTGCGCCAAGCCGGAACACCGCAAGCGGGTCGGCGGCCTGATGATATCGGCGGCGCTGACCTCGTTCCTCACCGGCATCACCGAGCCGATCGAGTTCTCGTTCCTGTTCGTGGCGCCGGGGCTCTACGCCATCCACGCGCTGCTGGCGGGCACCTCGCAGTTCATCGCCAACACGCTGGACATCCGGCTCGGCTTCACCTTCTCGCAGGGCGGCATCGACTTCCTGCTGTTCAACGTGCTCGGCAAGAACGCGCACAACTGGTGGATGACGCTGGTGCTCGGGCCGATCTACGCGGCCATCTATTACGGCGTGTTCCGGGCCTACATCCGTATGTTCAACGCCCTGACGCCGGGCCGCGAGGAGGAGGACGAAGCGGTCGCCGACGTGGTCCTCGCCGCCGGCGACGACCGCTTCGCGGTGGCGCGCCAGCTGGTCGACGCGTTCGGCGGGCGGGAGAACATCAACAGCCTCGACGCCTGCATCACCCGGTTGCGGGTGGGGGTGAACGACATCGGCCGGGTGCACCAGGCGGTGTTCAAGGCGATGGGCGCAGCCGGCGTGATGGTGGTCGGCAACGGCCTGCAGGTGGTGTTCGGCACGCGCTCGGAGAACCTGAAGACCGACATGGACGAGTTTCTGCGCTCGGCCGGCGGGCTTGCCGCGGCGGCGCCCGTGCAGGCGGCGCCGGTGGTGGCGGCCATGCCGCCGGAGGTGGCGGCCGTGTTGCCGGAGGCCGGGCGCCAGGTGGTGGCGGCTTTGCGGGTGGCGCTGGGCGGGCGGGGCAACATCCGTTCGGTGCGCTTCGTCGCCGGCACGCGGCTGGCGGTGGACCTGCTCGATCCGGGCAAGCTGGACCAGGAGGCTGCGCGGGCGCAGGGCGTGCGCTTCGTGCTGCCGCTGGGCGAGGGCCGCTTCCAGTTGCTCATCGGCCCCGACGCGAAGGCCTATGCCGGACCGCTGCTGGTGGCGGAGCCGGCACCGGCGTGAAGCGGGCGGGTGACATCGGGCGCGAACGACCGTTGCTTGGCATGGCGCCGCCCAGGGACCTGATGCGGGGAGCTTTCGGCTTGCCGTCAAAGGCCCGAGATGGTGCTGTTGGAGGGGATTGAACTCGACAAGCCGACCGGAATGGAGGGAAATATTTCCAGTATTTCAGCGGCTTAGTCAACAGCGTCTGTTCCAGCTCCCCGGCCATTCGTACCATTCTGGGCGTGGCGCTGCGTTGCGGTGCCGCCTTCTTGACATCGCTAGAATTGCCCTGCCGTCAGCGCGACCCACCACCGAGCCTGCAGGGTGCCTCCACCACGGGAAACAAGACGACACCCACGGGGAACGAATAATCCCCGCCACGGCCCCGCCCCCAGGTGGTCGGGCAGTTTCCCGAGGTGCCCCCGGCTTCCTTGCGACCCTCCCGGCACCACTCCGCGGGCCTTGGTCGC
>CAIMEK010000553.1 GCA_903839965.1 uncultured Acetobacteraceae bacterium
ACCAGTAGATGTCGCCATCGTGGTAGTCGAAGGTCAGCTGATGCGTCAGCGAGGTCCAGACGATATAGCCGCCGGTGGTGTGCAGCACGCCCTTGGGCTTGCCGGTGGAGCCCGACGTATAAAGGATGAACAGCGGGTCCTCGGCATTCATCTCGGTCGGCGGACAATCGGGCGCCGCGGCGGCGCACAGTTCCTCGTACGACTTGTCGCGCGGGGCAACCATGGGCACCGCGGCACCGGTGACCTTCACCATCAGCACGTGCTCGATGCTGGGGCACCGGCTCACCGCGGCGTCGGCATTGGCCTTCAGCGGCACCCGCCGGCCGCCGCGACGGCCCTCGTCGGCGGTGATCAGCAGGCGGGCGGACGCATCCTGGATGCGCTGGGCGAGGCTGTCGGGCGAAAATCCGCCGAACACCACGGTATGCACGGCACCGATGCGGGCGCAGGCCAGCATGGCAACCGCGGCTTCGACCACCATCGGCAGGTAGATGCAGACCCGGTCGCCCTTGCCCACGCCCAGGCCCTTCATGGCGTTGGCGAGGCGGCAGACGCGCTCGTGCAGCTCCCGGTAGGTGACATGCGCGTGCACGTTGGGATCGTCGCCCTCCCAGATAATCGCCACCTGCTCGCCGCGCGCGGCGAGGTGGCGGTCGAGGCAGGACACCGAGGCGTTCAGCGTGCCGTCCTCGAACCAGGTGACCCGCACGTCGCCGTGAAAGCCGCCCGTCAGCGCCTTGGTGGGTTCCCGCATCCAGGCGATGCGCCGGCGTTCGCGGGCCCAGAACGAAGCCGGGTCGGCGAGCGCGGCGGCGGTCATGCGCTGGAACGCTTCCGCGCCCACGCGCGCCGTGGCGGCAACCTCGGGCGGCACCGGAATCAGGCTTTCGAGCATGCGAAATCTTCCCCCGTTCCTGGACGGATTATTGCTGCGGCGCCGTCCTCATCGAGCAATGCCGCCAGTTACAGGCCGGCATCCCAAGGCACGAGAACGACACCGTCGTTGACCTGGATCATAACCGATTCCAGCCGCTCGCCAAGGCACGGGCCGCGCAGGCAAACGCCGTCGTCGATGGCGAATTCCGCTCCGTGGGTGGCGCAAACGATGCGGCCGGCGTCGGCGGAGAGGAACCGATCGGGCGCCATGTCCATCGGCGTGCCGATATGGGGGCAGGAGTTGACGTAGACAACCACCTGGCCGCCCCGCCGCACCGCAAACAAACCGGTGAAGCCGCCCGGCGCGGGACCGAAACCGCGCGAACCGCCCTCGGGAATGTCATCGAGCCGACAGAGGGCGCGCAGCGGCGGCGCGGGAAGCAGGCTCAACCCGGCCAGCCCCCCAGCTTGCAGATATGCGCCCAGTGCGCCGCCGACACCGCAACCACCGACAGACGGGAGTTGCGCAACAGCGCGAGCCCCTCCAGCGCCGGGTCGGCCTTCATGGCGGCCAGGCTGACCGCGGCCGGCATCGGCCCGACCGCGCGCATGTCCACGCACACCCAATCGCCACTCTCCGCGGTCGGGTCGGGGTAGGCGGCCCGCGCCACCTCGACCACGCCGACGACCGCGCGGCCGACCCCGGAATGGTAGAAGAACGCCAGGTCGCCAACCCGCATGGCCTTCAAATTGTTCTTGGCCATGTGGTTGCGCACCCCGGTCCAGGGCTCCACCCCGCTGGCCACCTGCTGGTGCCAGCCAAACGCGTCGGGCTCGGACTTGACCAACCAATACTGGCGGCGCGCGGCCGAACCCGACGAGCGGACCATCAGCCCAGCTTCTTGCCGTCCTTGAAGGCCGCGCGGTACGGCCGGATGACGGTGCTTTCGAACAACCCGGTCTTGGCATAGGGGTCGCTGGCGGCGAAGCCCTCGGCCTCGGCACGGTCGGCGACATCGATGATCAGCAACGAGCCGCAAGGCTTGTTGTCGATGTCGAGCAGCGCGCCGCCATACATCAGCTTGGCCTGGTAGGTTTCCAGGAAGGCCAGATGAGTCGGGCGGGTCGCCATGCGCAGCTCCAGGCTGCCAGGACGGTCGGTGCAGGTGACGGCGAACAGCATCGGATTACCTTTTGTCGGAAAGAGGTGACATTAGGGTAATGTCGCGTCCCTTCAAACCCTCATCCGGGACAGGTATTGTCCGCCGAAAGGACATGCAGAGCTTGGACACCAGCACCACCCTCCCGCCGCCGCAAATCGGGCGCAACCTGCAACGCTTCGCCAATCCCGGCCAGTTCCTGCGGCTGTCCGGGCGGCTGCTGCCGTTCGTCGCCGGGCTGGGCATCGCCCTGACCCTGGTCGGCCTGGGCTGGGGGCTGTTCTTCGCCCCCGCCGACTGGCAGCAGGGCGACGCGGTGCGGATCATGTACGTGCACGTGCCGGCGGCCTGGCTAGCCTCGTTCGGCTACTTCTCGCTGGCGATCTGCTCGGTGCTGTCGCTGGTCTGGCGCCACCCGCTGGCCGACCTGGCGGCGGCGGAAATCGGCCCGGTCGGCGCTGGCTTCACCGCGCTGTGCCTGGCCACCGGCAGCCTCTGGGGCAAGCCGATGTGGGGCGCCTGGTGGGTGTGGGACGCCCGCCTCACCTCGGTGCTCGTGCTGTTCTTCCTCTACCTCGGCCACATCGCCCTGGTGCGCGCCTTCGACGACCCGCAACGCGGCTACCGGGCCGGCGCCATCCTGGCGCTGATCGGCGTGGTGAACCTGCCGATCATCAAGTTCTCGGTGGACTGGTGGAACACGCTGCACCAACCCGCCACGATTACGCTCACCGGATCGCCGACGATGTATGCCGGCATGCTGTGGCCGCTGCTGATCTCGGCCCTCGGCTTTTCGTTCGGCTTCGCGGCGATCGTCATCGCCAGGACCCGCGCCGCCGTCATGGAACGCCGCATCCGCGGCCTGCTGATGGCACGCGCCCAGGAGGCCGACATACGATGACTCACTTGGGCTTCATCGCGGCCTCGTACGGACTGACCGTGCTGGTCGCGGCGATCTACGGCGCCGACGCCTGGTTGCGGATGCACCGGGCCCGCCGGCGCCTCGCCGCCATCGACCCGCGGGGTCCCCGGCCGTGACCCGCAAACGCCGTCGCCTGGTTTTCCTGCTGGTTTGCGGCCTCGGCCTCGGCACCGCCGCGGCGCTGATGCTGACGGCGTTCAGCGACAACATGGTGTTCTTCCTGGCGCCGTCCGACCTGGCCACCAAGGCGCCGCGCCTGGGCCGCACATTCCGCCTCGGTGGCCTGGTGGAGGCCGGCAGCATCGAACGCGCCCGCGAAGCCGGCAAACCGGTGGCGCGGTTCCGCGTCACCGACGGACCCTCCGCCGTCACCGTGAACTACGCCGGCATCCTGCCCGACCTGTTCCGCGAGGGACAGGGCGTGGTGGTGCTGGGCGCACTGCAGCCGGACGGCACCTTCCGCGC
Source organism: uncultured Acetobacteraceae bacterium (assembly GCA_903839965.1). Taxonomy (GTDB): domain Bacteria; phylum Pseudomonadota; class Alphaproteobacteria; order Acetobacterales; family Acetobacteraceae; genus Rhodovastum. Next base: position 3,424 of record CAIMEK010000553.1, read on the forward strand.
CTCCGAAGTGCTGGCCAAGCACGACGAAACCTACATGCCCAAGGAAGTGGCCGACGCCCTGAAGAAAACCGGCCACTGGGACCCCAAACAAGGCGCCCCACCCCCGGCCGCGACCTGGAACGCCCTGACCCCGCGCACCGGGGGGTGAGCAGTAGGAGGAAGGAAGGCCAGGGCTCCGCCCCATAGG
>CAIMEK010000554.1 GCA_903839965.1 uncultured Acetobacteraceae bacterium
CCTCGTCGATGCGCTTGATCTCGGCCTCGTCCACGCCGAGTTCGGTCAGCCTGGCGTGCGCCGCCTCGATGCTGTCGCGCTCGCTGCGCATTTTCTGGACTTCCTCGCGGGTGCGGTACTTGCCGGGATCGGACATCGAGTGGCCGCGATAGCGGTAGGTCTTCATTTCCAGCAGGTAGGGGCCCTTGCCGGCGCGGCAGTGCGCGACCGCGGCATCGCCGGCCTCCTTCACCGCCTCGACGTCCATGCCGTCGACCTGCGCGCCGGGAATGCCCCAGGGGGCGCCGTTCTTCGACAGGTCGTGCGAGGCGGAAGCGCGCTCGACGCTGGTGCCCATGCCGTACTTGTTGTTCTCGATGACGTAGACCACCGGCAGCTTCATCAGCGCGGCCAGGTTGAAGCTTTCGAACACCTGGCCCTGGTTGGACGCGCCCTCGCCGAAATAGGTGACGCAGACGCTGTCGTTGCCGCGGTACCAGTTGCTGAAGCCCAGCCCGGTGCCGAGGCTGACCTGGGCGCCGACGATGCCATGGCCGCCGAAGAAGTTCTTCGCCTTGCTGAACATGTGCATCGAGCCGCCCTTGCCGTGCGAATAGCCGGTGGACCGCCCGGTGAGCTCGGCCATGACGCCGCGCGCTTGCATGCCGGTGGCGAGCATGTGGCCGTGGTCGCGATAGGAGGTGATGACCTCGTCGCCCTCCTTCAGCGCCATCTGCAGGCCGACCACCACGGCTTCCTGGCCGATGTAGAGGTGGCAGAAGCCGCCGATCAGCCCCATGCCGTAGAGCTGACCCGCCTTTTCCTCGAAGCGGCGAATCAGCAGCATGTCGCGGTAGGCCCGCAGCAAGTCCTGCTTCGCCAGTCCCGAACGCGCCTTGCGCTTCCTTGCTTCGGCTGCCTGCGCCATCCCCGATCCCCCCTGCTGATGACCGATCAAATCGTGCAACACCTAGCTCGCAGTGCCGGGGTGAGCAAGCGCGGGAGGTCTAAAAACGCTTATTGTGCAATGCAATAAGCTGGATTAACCTATTTTTGGTTAATCACCTGGACGGCATATGTCCCTCTTTCGGAGGGAGAATCATCATTGCGTAGCGTGGCGGCATTTCGCAATTAGATTTTGATTACACCCGTTAGGTCGCAATGTTTTTGCAGGTTGCTGGCTGAAATGGCAGCCATGCACAAGCACGCCATTCGCCCGCGCCGGTGCGGTTGCCTAATACAGGCGTTTGCCCTGGCCGTACGGCACCACCACGTCGGCCGGATCGGACAGGTTCAGCATCGCCCGGGAGCGTTCGTCCAAGGCGTCCGGGTCAAGGTGGTTGGGACGCAGGCCGGCGACCCGGCGCTCCCAGGTGGCGAGGTCGCCCTCCGCCCGCGCCAGGTCGGCCTGTGCCGCCTTGAGGTCTTCCAGGCGGCTGGCATAGGCGCGCAGGCCGCGGTCGCCCTGGGTGGCGTTCCAGACGAAATAGGCGACCACCAACAGAAAGATTAACGGCGGCACCGCCAATTTCGCCCGGCGCCTGATCTCACGGCCGATCGACACGCCCGTCCCTGCTCCCGCGCGAAATCCTCAGACACGGCAACGTGTAGAACCATTGCCAAGGTGTCGCCAGCCTTTCGCCACGATCGCGCGGTTGAATTCGACGTTGAGCACGATCGGCCGTGAAAGGAGCGATCCATGAACGCACGCTTCCTGCTCTCCGCTACCGCAGGTGTGCTGGCCTTGGCGACGCTGGTGGCGTCGACGACGCCCGCGCAGGCCTACCGCGACGACTGGCGCTGGCGCCGGCACTCCTGGCACGAGCGCCACTGGGTGCCGCCGCACTATTACTACCGCCCGTACGTCTACGCCCCGCCGCCGGTCTACTATGCGCCGCCGCCCTATTACCGCTACGGCTACGGCTGGTAGCCCAGCCGTAGCCGCACCCGGTCAGGCCCGCAGGATGGAGCGGCCGGCGTAGCGGGCGCTGGGGCCGAGTTGCTGCTCGATGCGGATGAGCTGGTTGTATTTCGCGGTGCGGTCGCTGCGCGCCAGGCTGCCGGTCTTGATCTGGCCGCAGTTGGTCGCCACCGCCAGGTCGGCGATGGTGGAATCCTCGGTCTCGCCGGAACGATGGCTCATCACCACGGAGAAGCCGGCGCGGTGCGCCATCTCCACCGTCTCCAGCGTTTCCGAAAGCGTGCCGATCTGGTTCACCTTCACCAGGATGGCGTTGGTAATGTCCTCGTCGATGCCGCGCGCCAGGCGCTCGACATTGGTGACGAACAGGTCGTCGCCGACCAGCTGGATGCGGTCGCCGAGCCGGTCGGTCAGCAGCTTCCAGCCGTCCCAGTCGTCCTCGGCGCAGGCGTCCTCGATGGAAACGATCGGGTAGCGGTTCACCAGGCCCTCGAGGTAGCTCACCATGCCGTCGGCATCGAGCGTGACGCCCTCGCCTTCCAGCACGTATTTGCCGTCGTGGAACAACTCGCTGGCGGCGCAGTCGATGGCGAAGGTGACGTCCTCGCCGGGGCGGTAGCCGGCCCGCTCGCAGGCGCGTGAGATGAAGGCGAGCGCCTCGTCGGCGGATTTCAGGTTGGGGGCGAAGCCGCCCTCGTCGCCGACATTGGTGTTGTGGCCGGCGGCATGCAGTTGCTGCTTCAGGGCGGCGAAGATTTCCGCACCCATGCGCACCGCGTCCGCGATGGTCGGC
>CAIMEK010000555.1 GCA_903839965.1 uncultured Acetobacteraceae bacterium
CATCCGCATGTGCTCGTCATGACCGACGATATCTACGAACACATTCGCTACGATGGTGGGCAAACGCAGCACCTGCTCGCGGTCGTCCCTGAGCTGCGCGACCGCACCCTGGCGATCAATGGCGTGTCGAAGACCTATGCCATGACGGGCTGGCGCATCGGCTGGGCGGCGGGTCCACGTGACCTGATCCAGGCGCTCGAAACGCTGTTGTCGCAATCGGCTGGAAATTGTTGTGCCGTCAGCCAGGCCGCCGCCGCCGCCGCGCTGAACGGGGACCAGGGATTCGTTGCTGAATGCGTGGAGATTTATCGGCAGCGCCGCGGGCGCACCGCGCAACGCATCAACGCCATTCCCGGTCTCGGGTGCGCCATGCCGGACGGCGCGTTCTATCTTTACGTCAACTGCGCCGGGCTGATCGGCAAGAACGCACCCGGGGGCGAGCGGCTCGATACGGATGAAGATGTGGTGATGTACCTGCTGGAAAGCGCGGGCGTCGCCGTGGTGGCCGGCTCGGCTTACGGGCTGTCGCCCTACTTCCGCATCTCGATCGCGACCTCCATCGAGACGCTGATGGAGGGCACGGACCGAATGGCGCGTGCCGTGGCGGACCTGGGCTGAACGGCTCGTCCGGCGAGCGCCGACCGGTTGTTGTAGAGACCGCCCATGCCACTTCCTGCGTTTGTCCATCCGGCTGAACCTGGTGGCAGGAGGACGGCTCCGGTAACAGCGTCCGGCGCTGCAGCGTAACGGACCTCGACGGTACTGCCTTGTGCGGGGCCGTCAGTCCAGCGCTGGCCGCACCGCCGTCGGAGCAGTTGGGTTCGAGCGCCGGATGGAGCTGCTCAGTCCCTGCCCCGCGATGATGCGCAAGACACCCGGCATGCGCCGCGTCCACTGATGCAGCTTCGGCCAGTCGATCAGCACGGCATTTTCGCCTGTTGCGCGGTCGTCACCATAGCGCCAATCTGCGCCGCGGCGTAAGCCTACCGCAACACACCGGCACGGGGGACATCCACATGGAACGGAAAAAGGCGTCGGAATTTCCACAGGAGCTGCTGAACCTGTTTGACGGCTATGTGCATGGCCGGACGAGCCGCCGCCAGTTCCTGGAAGAGGCGCAACGGTTTGCCGTCGGTGGGGTGACCGCGGCGGCGCTGTTCGAGATGCTCAAGCCGAATTACGCCTGGGCCATCCAGGTTCCGGCCGATGACAAGCGCATTGCGGCGGAATACGCCACCCTGCCGTCACCCCGGGGCAATGGACATATCAAGGGCTACCTGGTGCGGCCGTCGCATGCGGACAGACTGCCCGTCGTGCTGGTCGTGCATGAGAACCGTGGCCTCAACCCGTATATCGAGGACGTGGCGCGGCGGCTTGCGGTGGCCGGGTTCATCGCCTTCGCGCCCGACGGGCTGACATCGGTCGGCGGCTATCCCGGCGATGACGAGAAGGCCCGGACGCTTTTCGGCCAAGTGGACAACGACAGGATGCAGGAGGACTTTCTCGCTGCGGCGCAATGGCTCAAATCGCGCCCGGACAGCGCAGGCAGGCTTGGCGCCGTCGGGTTCTGTTTTGGGGGCGATGTCGTGAACCGGCTTGCAGTTCGGATGGGCGCAGATCTCGCCGCCGTAGTGCCATTCTACGGAATGCAGCCGAACGCCGCCGATGCGGCCCGGATCAAGGCGCCGATCAACGCGCAGTACGCCGAGCTCGACACACGCATCACTGCCGGGTGGCCGGCCTTCGATGCGACGTTGTCGGCAGCGGGGGTGCCGCACGAGGGGCATATCTACAAGGCCGCGAACCACGGCTTCCACAACGACACGACCCCGCGTTACGACGAGGCGTCCGCAAAGGAAGCCTGGCAACGCACGCTGGACTGGTTCAACAAGTACCTGAAGGCGTGACCGGAAGACTCGCAGCCGCTGGTGCCGGGCGCTGGATCAGGTGCTGCAGGCCACCGGCTATTTTGCTCCGGTGGATGGCTGAGGCGAACCCTGCGGCTCGGACAGGCTCGTGCCGCTTGTTTCAGGCATCAGCGATGCTGCCGTGAACGCAACCGCGTAGGAAAACAGCGCACAGGCTCCCATCGCAGTGCCCAGCGGCAACGTCGCCGACAGCAACCCGACCATGGCCGGTACCACCGAGCCGAAGCCGCGCCCGCCGGACAGGCAGAATCCCTGGCCGCTGGCGCGGATCGCGGTCGGGAACAGCTCGGAAAAGGTCGGCAGCATGCCGGAGGCAAGCCCGCCCTGGAACGCACCGAGAAAATAGCTCAGAGCGATCGTTGCGGTGGGGCCAATCGGCGCCAGCAGGTAGATGCCGACATTGATGGCCTGCAGGACAAGGAACAGCATGAAGGCCCGCCGGCGGCCGATCAGGTCGCTGACATAGCCGTAGATGAACGGACCGGTCAGCGAGCCGAGGATGTTCAGCGCGAGATAGCCGGCGGTTTGCGTCACGGGCAGGCCGAGCGCCATCCGCAGATAGGTCGGCAGCCAGGTGATCATGACGTAGGCGCCGCCGAAAATGCCGGTGGACATCACCGCGGCGGTGACGGTGTGGCGCAGATGCGGGCCGGCGAAGATGCGCCAGAATCCTTCGGCCGCTTCGCCCTGCCGGCGACGCGCGGCGGCGTCGGTGTAGACGGCGGATTCGGGCACCAGGCGACGGATGAAGAAGATGAACAGCGCCGGCGCCACGCCGAAGGCAAAGAAAAAGCGCCAGCCCTGGGTCTGCGGAAAGGCGCCAAGGAAGAACGGCATCAGCGCGGTCGATACCGCATAGCCAACTGCGTAACCGGCCTGCACGCTGGCCGCCACCCGGCCGCGCAGTTCGGGCCGGACCACCTCGCTGATCAGCACGGCCCCGACCGCGGCCTCGCCGCCGTAGCCGAGGCCCTGCAGGAAACGCACCACGAAGAACTGGTCGAAGGCGTTGCAGAACGCCGCGGCCAGCGTGGCCAGGGCGCACCACAGGATGGTCATCTGCAACATCCGCACGCGGCCGATGCGGTCGGCCAGGATGCCCGCCCCCCAGCCGCCCACGGCCGAGCCGATCAGCGAGGCCGAAGCCAGCACGCCGGCTTCCGGTCGCGTGATGCCCACCACGGAAATGAGCACCGGCATGACCAGGGCATAGATGGTCGTGTCCATCGAATCGAGAGCGAAACCACCGAAACAGGCCCAGTACGTGCGCTTCTCCAGCGCCGTCAGGCCCGAATACCACCCGAGTTTCATGCCGCGGCCTGCGCGGCGCGTGTGCTGTGCACCGTTTCACTCCCCATCCGCGCGCGAACCGCGCACCAGCGAACGGTAGGGCCGGCGAAGCCGATTGCACGCATGAGTATTCCGTCGCGAGCTATCAGCTGTCGTTATACCGACCGGAAGGCGAGGCGTGGCCGTCAGGTGGCAGGTGAAAGCGGCGGGTCGCCGCCGCCGTGACTGCCTTCGCCGATCGTCATCGCGGTCACACCGTGGCCGGCGAGTTCGGCGACGTAGGCACGCAGGCAGGTCAGGAACGCCAAGCCCGCGGGCGGCAACGGACGACCGGGCGCCAGGATGGTGCCGGCCGGGCGTTGTGGCGTCGGCACGGGCAGCGGCACGAGACGCAACGTGCCGCGCATCAGGTCGCCCGCCATCAGCAGGCTCGGCATCATCGCGATCATGTCCGTGCCGTACAGCATTTCACGAATGAAGCCATACGAACTGGAGCGCAGCTTCGCCACCGGCGCCAGATCGAGCAGCGCCAGCAGGTGTTCGATCTCCTGGCCGACACGCTGGCTGACGGTGGGCAGGATGAGGTCGAAGTCGCGCAATGTCTCGGCGGTGACGCTCGGGGCGGTGAACAGCGCGTGGCCGGCACGCGCCAGGATGGCGATCGGTTCCATCCACAGCGTCTCGCGCACAAGCCCGTCCGGCACCGTGGGCTCGTAGAGCCGGCCGACGATGAGGTCGATTTCGCCGGCGGCGAGCAGCGGCCGCAGGTCTTCCGTGCGGCCCTGCTGCAAGCGGATGCGAATGTCGGGGTGCAGCGCCTTGAGCCGGGCCAGCGCACCGGGCAGCACGCCGGCGGCGGCAGCCGGCAGCGTGCCGATGGCCAGGCTGCTGAGGCCGGGCTCGGCAAGCAGCTCAAGCTCCTCGTCCACCCGGCGCAGTTCGGCCAATACCCGACGCGCGGCCTCCACCAGAATGCGGCCGGCCGCGGTGGCGTTGACCCCGCGCGAGTGGCGCTCGAACAACCGCAGTCCGACGATGTCCTCGATCTCCTGCAGGCTCTTGGTCAGCCCGGGCTGGGTATAGCCGAGCGCGGCCGAGGCCTTCAGCAGGCTGCCGTGGGTGGCGATCGCGTCCACGCCGCGCAACAGATGCAACCGCAGGCGTTGGTCCAGGTAGCGTCGGGTCATGGCGATAAGCTGTTCCGCGCGCGGCCGCGGTGCGAAAGGGCGCCGGGCCGCCTGACCGCCCCGGGCAGGCGCCTCGTTCCCATGGCGAGGCCAACGAACTGCACCGCAACTACCCCATCGCGATCTCCGCTACCTCGCGCCAGGCGGCCAAAGCCGCGCGCTTCCCAGCCGCTATAACGCAGGCTAATACCTGGCACCGGATTTGTCATGCGCGCCCCCGCCTGGTCTGGCCCTAGATAGGGCGTGCCGGCGGAAGGCGGGACCGCGCGTGGCCGGGCCGGGAGGATATTGCCCATGACCATCGCCGGCCAGGTGCCCTGGTATCGGCGGCTTTACGTGCAGGTGCTGCTCGCGACGGCGGTCGGCATTGTGCTCGGCCACTTCTATCCGCGAGCCGGCGCTGCGATGAAGCCGCTGGGCGACGCCTTCATCCAGGTGATCCGGATGGTGATCGCCCCGATCATCTTCTGTACCGTGGTGCACGGCATCGCGCGGATGGGAGACATGCGCCGCGTCGGCCGCGTCGCGATCAAGGCGATCGTCTACTTCGAGATCATCACCACCATCGCCCTGGTCGTCGCGCTGGTTGCGGTTAACCTGTGGCGGCCGGGCACGGGCATGCACCTCGACCCACAGGCGATCGACCCGGCGCCGATCCGCGCCTACGCCGCGGCGACAGAGAGCCTCTCGCCCATTGCCTTCCTGATGCATGTGATTCCCGCCTCGGCGGTGGGCGCCTTCGCGCAGGGCGACATCCTGCAGGTGCTGTTCTTCTCGGTGCTGTTCGCTTTTGGTCTGACCTTGCTGGGCGAGGCCGGCAAGCCGCTGCTGGCGGTGATCGAGATCGCCGGCAACGTGCTGTTCAAGGTGGTCGGCATCATCATGTGGGCGGCGCCGCTGGGTGCGTTCGGGGCCATGGCCTTCACGGTCGGCGCCTTCGGGGCCGCCTCGCTGCTTTCGCTCGGCGAACTGCTCGGCCAGTTCTACCTGACCTGCGCCTTCTTCGTGCTGGTCGTGCTGGGCGGCGTCGCGCCTGGCCGGCTTTTCCGTGCTCAAGCTGATCCGCTACCTCAGGGAGGAGTTGGTGATCGTGCTCGCCACCACCTCCTCGGAAACCGTACTGCCGCAACTGATGCGCAAGCTGGAGGCCGCGGGCTGCAATGGCTCCGTGGTCGGGCTCGTGGTGCCGACCGGCTATTCCTTCAACCTCGACGGCACCTGCCTCTATCTGGCCACGGCCGCGATATTCCTGGCGCAGGCAACCGACACGCCGCTCGACATCTGGCAGCAGCTCGGCCTGCTCGCCGTGCTGCTGCTGACGTCCAAAGGCGCGGCGGGCATCGCGGGCGCCGCCTTCGTCGTGCTGGCCGCCACGCTCGCGACCACGCACACGGTGCCGCTCGCCAGCGCCGCACTGCTGCTCGGCATCCACCGCTTCATGTCGATGGCGCTCACCTGCACCAACGTGGTGGGCAACGGCGTCGCGACCATCGTGGTGTCGCACTGGGAATCGGCGCTGGACCGACGGCAATTGCAGGCAGCCCTGGACGGATGACCCATACGGACTCAGGAGAATCCAAGTGAACAACACGCTATCCCGCCGTACCTGCCTTGCCGCGCTGGCCGTCGCCGCGATCGTGCCCGCCGCCCACGCCGCCGAGCCACCTGTCATTCCCGGCCCCGATCCCGCCACGAAGCGGCCGCGCTTCGTCATGCCCGCCGGGGCGGTGGACAGCCATACGCACATATTCGGCCCGCAAACCCTGTTCCCCTATTCGCCGCAACGCCCCTACACCCCGCCGGAAGCGCCGCTCGGCCTGTTCGCCACGCTGCACGGCAAGCTCGGCATCGACCGCGCCGTGATCGTGAACGCCACCGTCCACGGTACCGACGCCACGCCGGTAACCGACGCCATCGCGCGCGGCGCCGGCCGCTACCTGGGCGTCATCAGCATCGACGACAGCTTCGATGCCGCGACGCTGGCGAAGCTCAACGAACAGGGCATCCGCGGTTGCCGCTTCACCTTCCTCTCGCGTCTTGGCGGCGTGCCGGACATGGCCGTGTTCGAACGCGCGATCCCGAAACTGGCCCCGCTGAACTGGCACGTCGACCTCTACTTCGAGGCGAAGATGATCCCCGCCATGGCGCCGATGCTGAAGCGGCTGCCGGTGCGCTACGTCATCGACCACATGGGCCTTCCCTCGGCGAAGCAGGGCCTCGACCAGCCCGATTTCCAGGCGCTGCTGGCGCTGCTTCGCGAGGACGAGAAGGCCTGGATCAAGATTACCGGGCCCGAGCGCGTCTCCGCCACGGGCGCCCCCTACACCGATGCCGTGCCGTTCGCCCGCGCCCTGATCGAGGCCGCGCCGGACCGTGCGATCTGGGGAACCGACTGGCCGCACCCGAACGTGCCGACCATGCCGAACGACGGCGACCTGGTGGACCTGATCCCGCAGTACGCACCGGATGAGGCGACCCAGCGCAAGCTGCTCATTGACAATCCGGTGCGGCTGTTTGGCTTCGCCTGACCGGGGGAAACGACCAGACCGGCACGGGAGATTCGCATGATCATCGACTGCCACGGCCACCACACCACCGCGCCGGCCGCCCACCAGGCATGGCGGGAGGCGCAACTCGAGGCCTTCCGCAGCGGCACAGCGCCGCCGCCCTATCCTACTATCGGCGACGACGAAATCCGTGCCGGCATCGTCAACGGCCAGCTCAAAATGCAGCGCGAGCGCGGTACCGAGCTGACGATCTTCTCCCCGCGCGCCTCGGCAATGGGGCACCATCTGGGCGATGCCGCGGTGAGCGAGGCCTGGGCGGTACGCTGCAACGACCTGATCCACCGCGTATGCACGTTGTTCCCGCGCAACTTCGTCGGCGTGGCGCAACTGCCGCAGACCGCCTGCGTGCCGATCACCCAGGCGATCGGCGAACTGGAACGTTGCGTGCTGCAGCTTGGTTTCGTCGGTTGCAACCTGAACCCCGATCCTTCGGGTGGACACTGGAAGGACAAGCCGCTGTCTGATCGGTGCTGGTACCCGATCTACGAGAAGCTGGTCGAGCTCGACGTACCTGCGATGATCCATGTCAGCACGGCCTGCAACCCGGCCTTCCACACCACCGGCGCGCACTACCTGAACGGCGATACCACGGCTTTCATGCAGCTCCTGACGTCGAAGGTGTTCCAGGACTTCCCGGCGCTGAAGATCATCATCCCACACGGCGGCGGCGCGGTGCCGTTCCATTGGGGGCGGTTCCGCGGCCTGGCGCTGGACATGAAGCTGCCGGAGCTGCGCGAGCACATGCTGCACAACATCTTCTTCGACACCTGCGTCTATCACTTGCCCGGACAGGAACTGCTGGCCAAGGTCATCCCGGTGGACAACATCCTGTTCGCCTCGGAGATGATCGGCGCCGTGCGCGGCATCGATCCCGATACCGGGCACCATTTCGACGACACCAGGCGCTATGTCGAGCAGTTGCCGCTTTCGGCGGTGGACAAGGCGAAGATCTTCGAGGGCAATGCACGGCGTATCTACGGCCGGCTGTCCGCCCAGCTCGACCGCCAGTTCAGCGCGGCGTGAAGGAAGTTCGAACCATGACGACAGGGTTTTCAATCACGCCGATCCGTCCGAAGGCGTATTGGCCGGGCCGGCCTTCACCGTCAAAACGCGGCCCGGCGACAAGCTGATGGTGCACAAGGCGCTCGACCTCGCCGCCTCGGGCGACGTGATCCTGGGCGACGAGGACGGGCTTCTCTGCGTGCCGTTCGATGCTGCGGCGAAGCTGCTGGCGGACACCCAGAAGTAGCATGCGGCCAAGGAGGTGACGCTGGCCGCGATTGCCGAGGGTCAGCCGACCGGCGGCGCCTGGATCGACACGTCGTTGCAACGCCTGGGCTGCGAAACGCGAGAGTGATCCGCGCCGGCACTCCCGGCCATGACGCAGGTTGCGGCGGCTACACCGCCCACACCTCGTCCAGCGAGAGCGGCCGCGACAACAGGCCCTGCGACACGCAGTAGCGCATCGCGACCGCGATCGCCGGATCGATCGCGCCGCGGCCGACCGGTCGCGCGGGACGGCCGGCCCGGGACTGGGCTGCCGAAAGTTCGCCGAACAGACGCAGCAGTTCGCCCGCCACCTCGGGTTGGCCGGCGGCGATGTCGCGGCGCAACGTCAGCAGGTGGTTCACCGGCACGAAGCCATGGCGTGCCAGGAAACTCTGCCCGGCGGCGGCGGCATCGGGGAAGACCTGGCGCAGGTCATCGTCCTCGGGCACGACGTTGCCGACGATCACTGCGTCGAGTTCGCCGGCGCGCAACAGCGCCATCATATCCTGTCCGGCGGCGGCGCGCTCGGCCCAGGGCGGGTCAGCGCATTCGACGACGTGCGCGCCCTCGAAGGTCAGCCAGCGCATCGCGCGCGGCGCGATACCGAACGCGTCCTCCAGGACGCCGCGCAGCCACATGCCGGTCGTCTGGCTGTAGGCGCGCACGCCGATGCGCTTGCCGGCAAGGTCGCCGGGGCCCTGGATGGGCGAAGACTTGAGGCACAGCAGAGCGGTTTCCTGAAAGCGCGCGGCCAGCACGATGGGCAGCAGCACGACCGGCTTGCCGGCCTCGCGCGCCTGCAGGAAGGTGGCGATGGCGAGTTCCGACGCATCGAAAGCGGCCTCGCGCACCATCGGCGCGAAGGCGCGGTTGATGGTTTTGAAGGGTTGCAGGTCGAGGGTGAGCCAGGGCGAGGCCAGCGCGCCGGTGAACAACGCCTCGGTATAGGGCGTGCGGCCGATCGCGGTGACGAGGGTACGATTTTGCATGACCTAGAATCCGTACAGCCGCGCCGGGTTGTCCACCAGAATCCGCTGCTGCGTGGCTGCGTCCGGCATGATCAGCGGGATCAGGTCGACGAGATCGCCGTCGTTCGGCATGATCTTCACGTTCGGGTGCGGCCAGTCCGTTCCCCACAGCACGCGGTGCGGTGCCGCTTCGATCAGCGCGCGGGCGAACGGCACCGCGTCGATGAAGGGCGGTCCGGCGGAGGAAACGCGTTCGGCACCGCACACCTTTACCCAGGTGTTCTCGTTCTTCATGAATTCCAACAGCACGCGGAAGGGTTCCTGCCCGAGCCCCCCGGCAGCGGAAACGCGCGCCATGTGGTCGATGACGATCGGCACCGGCACGGAGCGGAAAAGCTCGGCATAATCGACGATGTCCTGCGAATCGAGGTGCAGGATGAGGTGCCAGCCGAGTGCACGGGCGCGCTCCACGGTACGGCGGAAGAAGCCGAGTTCGGGCGGCCCGCCCAGGTGGCGGACGAAGTTGAAGCGCACGCCGCGAATGCCGCCTTCGTCGAGCGCGCGCAAATGGGCGTCGGTGCAGTCCTCGTCGATGATGGCGGTGCCGCGGAAGCGGCCGCCGGCCCGGGCGATGCCGTCCAGCGTGGCGCGCATGTCGGCGCCGTGGCAGCTGGCATGGACGATCACGGCCCGCTCAATACCAAGGATGGCGTGCAGGCGGCACAGTGCTTCGAAAGGCGCGTCGTGCGGGTGGTAGGCGGCTTTCGGATCGTAGGGAAACGTCGTGCCGGGTCCAAAGATGTGGCAGTGCGCGTCGCAGGTGCCAGGGGGCGGAATGAAACGCGGCCTGCGGGTGTTGGAATCCGGGGCTAGCGGGGTCTTGGCCATTTCCTGTCACCTTGGTGTCTGCCGTCGCGCGGCCTGTGATTATCGCTGCGCCGGTGGCTACGCAAGCATCCGTCTTCGTGGTGCGCTTCACCAGCGCTCACACTTTACCGCGCTGCAAGCCGGCGACTGGATCGGATCGAGGCAGGCGCCCGGATTGCGGCGCCGGGTTGCGCTGAGGCGTCGAGATATCGGCATCAACCGCGAAATTCATAGCTTCTGTACCGTGCGACTACCCCAGTGCCGTTTTGCGTCGTCAAGATTCGCCCGCCTGCGCTCGTTCCGACAGTCCTGGCGACGGCCGTGGTTGGGAGTTGTGCGCTCACCCAGAGCATTACCGGCCCCAGCACGCTGACCGTCGTCGCCGCGATCGGTTGGCTGATGCAGCGGTTCGATTATCCGGTCGCGGCGGCAGTGGTGTGAAGCTGTTGTTTTCGCGCCAATTGGCCAGCAGCAGGGTGGTCGCCCCGAGAAGTACGCCAACAATCAGACGATTGCCTCGCAACATCGCTTTCACCGCGCTGATAGCAGTGTGGAGCGGCAGGCTATGGGAAGCCGCAGCCGTGCTCCTGCAAGAGAGCTATCAGCACAAATGTGGACGGACACTGTGGACCGAAGACCTTTGCCTCTGCGTGCGCGGAAGCGTGCGCAAATAAGTTTGACTATCGTATGCGCGGGATTCAATGGACAATGGCTGATTGTTATGGCGGGACTTGCGACGTAGCGCGTGTTCAAGCTTGGATGGCGCGTCGACTGCGTTTGCTTCCGTACCAATCCATGAACATCGGTGCGGAACCCGACGGGGAGATGCAGGCCGGTGCAGACCCCGCTTTTACGCCATGCCGACCTGCACCTGTCGTCCGGGCAATCGGTGGTTGACGATTCCCCGAATATTCGAGCGTCGCAGCTAAACCAGCGCCCTTTCATGGAGCGCAGGTTTTGGTATGGCCCGTTCATACACGATATGATCTGACCCAGAGGGAACGAACCGGTCCGTAATACCCAGTACCGTCTCCGCTCCGCCCAGATACAGCAGACCGTCCGGCGCGAGTTGGCGCGAGATCGCCTCAAGCGCGCGCGCCTTAGTGACCTGATCAAAATAGATCAGCACATTTCGACAGAACACCAGGTCGAATTGCCCAAGGGCGCGCAGATCCGTGAGCAGGTTCCATTCGCGGAAGGTCGCCATGTTGCGGATCGCGTCGGATAGTTGCCATCGGGCACCATCCTTGCGGAAGTACTTTGCCAGCAACTGCATTGGTAGGCCACGCTGGATCTCGAATTGGGTGTAGGCGCCCTCCCGCGCGCGAGCTAACGCCTCACGGGAGATGTCGGTGCCTAAGATTTCCACTTCGCGACCGCCCAATGTTGCGCGGTTCTCAGCCACCAGCATAGCGATCGAATATGCTTCTTGTCCGGTGCTCGCCGCCGCGGACCAAACGCGCAACCGCGCTCCTGTCGGTCGGATGGCGTGTAACCTGGGCAAAGCCTGCGTGCGCAGGTGCGTGAACGGCCTGTCGTCGCGGAAGAAGGAACTCTCGTTGGTGGTCATCGCCTCGACCACCTCGCGCACCAGCCCGGAGTGGGCGGGATTGCGCAGTTTCTCTGCCAGCGCATCCAATTCGGGCAGGTGCTCACGCTTGAGCAGCGGCGCCAGCCGTGTCTCCAGCAAGTAGGACTTGTCCGGACCAATTGCCAGACCCGACCCGGCCCGCAGTACCGTGGCGAATACCTCAAAGCTCCGGGGCGTCATGTGTGCGAAACCGCATGAGTGGTCTGGGCGGGTGGACGCGATGAACCGGGACGCAATAGATCCAGTATGCTGCCCGCGAGCGCTTGCAACGGGAGCACGCGGTGGCACAACCCTGCCGTCGCAATAGCGCCCGGCATGCCCCACACCACGCTGGTCGCTTCATCTTGGGCAAGCGCTGTTCCGCCTGCCTCGACCACCGCACGGGTTCCGTCTCGCCCGTCATGTCCCATGCCGGTCAGCATGACGACCAACACCCGGCCGCCACACGACACAGCGGCGCTGCGCAGCATGGGATCGACGGAGGGGCGGCAGAAATTTTCCGCCGGTCCGTCCGACAGACGCGCCCGCAATGCACCTGGTCGACCTTCCACCAGCAAGTGCCGGTCGCCGGGCGTAAGGTGAATGCGACCGTTTACCAGCGCCTCGCCGTCGCGCGCTTCGGCACATGGCATGGCAGCCAGCCTGGTCAGATGATCGGCCAGGATCGGGGTAAACGTGGCCGGCATATGTTGGGTTATAACCACCGGTACTGACACAAATCGGCCCAGGCCTTGCACCAGCGCGAACAACGCCTGCGGACCGCCGGTGGAACTGCCTACGGCCAGCAGCACCGGAGCCTCTCGTCCGGCTGGACGGCTGGCCACTGCCGGTGCACGAACGGGAGTGGTTGGAGCGAAATCGCGCCGGCGTAGTCGTGCCAGGCCTTTCACCTTAGCCAACAATTCGCTACGAAAACTGTCATCGGCAATGGTTGCGACGGACGGCTTTGGTACGTAGTCGGCCGCACCCAGACGCAATGCTCGCAGGGCAATATCGGCACCTCGGGTGGTCAACGTGCTGGCCATCACCACGCGCAACCCAGGGTCGGCGCGTAACAGAAGCGGCAGCGCCGTCATACCGTCCATGACCGGCATCTCGATGTCGAGCACAGCAACGTCGAACCGCTCGCGCCGCACCGCGTCGACCGCCTGCTGACCGTTCGCAACCCGCGAGATCACCCGCACGCCGGGGTCGCTTTCCAACATGCGACTCATGGCAGCACGGATCACAGCCGAGTCGTCGCACAGCAGCACGCGCGCGATATCGCCGGGTGGTCCTGCCGGCTTCAGTGCCGGCCCAATGGTGACCGGCGCAGTCACAGTAGGCCGGCTTGGCCGAGCTTGCCGAGCAGGATTTCCTCGTCGAACGGCTTCATGATGAATTCCTGCGCCCCCCACTCGATCGCCTGCTCGACGTACTTCATTTCGGTTTCTGTGGTACAGAATACCACCGGTGGGTTGGGGCCGAATTCGCGCCGAAGTTCCTTGAGGAATTCGATGCCGTTCATCACCGGCATATTCCAGTCCAGCAGTATGCAGTCGGGGAGTTCGGCGCGGCAGGACAGCAACGCCTCGCTGCCGTCTGCCGCTTCGCGTACGGCAAAGCCGTTGCCCTCCAGGATGCGGCGCGAGACCTTGCGCACCACGCGGCTGTCGTCCACCACCAGGCAAGTCCGGGCTTCACCCATCCGATCAAGCCTCCGGTGCGAGCGCCAGTACGCGGGCGACATCCAGCACGACCATCAGCCGGTCTTCCAGCCGATGAATGCCGAGACTGTGCGCTGCCCATACCGTCGGCAGCGTGGGTGGATTACGCTCGAAAGTGGCGGCCGGCAGACTTAGTACTTCGCTGACCTGGTCAACCAGAAGGGCATAGAGTTCGTTGCCCTGTTCGGCCACGACCGACATGCGTGGCGTTCCGCTTGGAGCGTCAGCCAGGCCCAGCCGGCGACGCAGATCGATCGCCGTGACGATACGTCCACGCAGATTCAGACTGCCGGCAATCTCGGTCGGCGCCAGCGGGATGCGCGTGATCGCCTGCTCGCCGAGCACGTCGCGCACGGTCTGCACTGCCACACCGCATAGCTGGTCCGCAACTGTCAGGGTCACGAATACGCGTTCATCTCCAGCCGCCGAGGTCCCGGCGGGCCGTTCCATTACTGTGGCACTCATAGTACCGCTTTTCCCTCTTATGCCGCGTGCGCGACTTCGCCCAGGCATTGCGCCAGGCTTGCCAACAGCGCGGCGCGATCGAATTTGCCCACATAATCAGTGAAGCCGGCAGCGCGTCCAGCTGCCATCTCGGCGTCCTGCATCCGCGCACTGAGTGCGATCACCGGCAATTCGGCCCAGGCACCGCCCTCGCGCAGCGTACGCACGAATTCCAGGCCGTCCATTTCCGGCATTTCGATGTCGGACACCAACGCGTCGAACATCGCTCCGCTATCGCGCAGGCGCAGCGCCCGCGTGGCGGTTTCGCATGCGGTAACTTCGTAGCCCTCCGCTGCCAGCGCCGGCACGAGCAGATTGCGGAAGAATTCGCTGTCTTCCACCACCAGCACCCGCACCGACCGCAATCCACCGATTTTTTGTCCGGCCTGGAACCAGTCGTGTGCCGCCTGAGTAAGCCAGTAGGCAGTGTCGATAACATCGGTGGCGCGACCTGCCACTACGGCAGTGCCGAGCAGACCAGACCGGCTGCCGGACAGCTCCACTTTCAATTGGTCCTCGACCACGTCCAGTATCTCGTCGACTACCAGCCCCATGCTGCGGTCGCGTCCCAGCGCGCGGTCGATGTCGTTGAACACCAGCACGGCCTGCCGGGGCTTATCCATATCGAGGGTGCCCGACAGGGGTACCAGCGGCATCAGCCGGCCGCGGTACTGCACCACCGGTTGACCGGCGGAAATTTCGATGCGGTCGCGCTCGAAATCCTCCAATCTGGCCACCAGACTGAGCGGCACTGCCTTTGGCGAGTCGCCGCCGGCGCGGAACAGCAGCATGGCCGTGCGTTGCTCGGACTGCGCCACTGCAACCCGCGTAGCGTTTTCGGCCAGCCGCGATTCGCTGCCGGCGATCCCGTTGGCGCGGGCGATCCCGTTGGGGTCGAGGATCATGATCACCGACCCGTCGCCGAGAATGGTGTTTCCGCTGAACATCGTGATGTGGCGAAGGATCGGCGCCACCGGCTTAACCACGATCTCTTCGGTGTCGTATACGCGGTCGACGATGATGCCGAGCATGCTGGCGCCAACCTGGGTAACGACGATGCATTGCCCGGTTTCCTCGACACCGGCGTCGTGTTCCAGGCGGAGCAGGCCGGCCAGACTGACCAGCGGCAGCAGCCGGTCGCGCAGGCGCAGCACCGGCGTGCCGTGAATGCGCTCGATGCGGCTTTCGGTACGGTCGGCGGCGGCGGCGGAGTCGCCTCCGGCGGCACGCACCAGTTCCACCACGCAAATCTGCGGAATGGCAAAGCGCTCGCGTCCAGCCTGCACGATCAGCGCTGAAACAATCGCCAGGGTGAGCGGGATCTTGACGATAAACGTGGTGCCTTTGCCGACGACACTCTTGAGATCGATGATGCCGCCGATGCGCTCGATATTGGTCCGCACGACGTCCATGCCGACGCCGCGGCCGGATACCGCGGTGACCACGGTGGCAGTGGAAAAGCCGGCGCGGAAGATGAAACGGTGGATCTGCTCGTCGGTCATGGCCGCGAGTTCGGCTTCGGTTGCGAGACCCCGCGACAGTACCTTGGCGCGGATGCGCTCGACCGGCAGGCCACGACCATCGTCGGCCACTTCGATGATGATGTGACCGCCTTCGTGAAAAGCGTTCAACTCGATCCGGCCTGCCTCCGGTTTGCCGGCAGCGCGCCGCTCGGCGGGCGATTCCAATCCATGGTCGGCCGAATTGCGCACCATATGCGTCAGCGGATCCTTGATGAGCTCCAGGACCTGCCGATCGAGTTCCGTTTCGGCACCGTGCATCACCAGGTCGATCCGCTTGTCGAGTTCGCGGGCGAGGTCACGCACCAGCCGCGGCAGCTTGTTCCACGCATTGCCGATCGGTTGCATGCGCGTCTTCATCACGCCTTCCTGCAGGTCGGAGGTGATGTGCGACAACCGCTGCAAAGGCACCCCAAAGGCCGAGTCTTCCTGCGTGCGCGCCAGTTGGAGCAGCTGGTTTCGGGTCAGCACCAGCTCGCTGACAAGCGTCATCAGGTCTTCCAGGACATCGACGCCGACCCGAATTGTCTGGCCGGCCACCGGTGCTTCCGCCTGAGTTGCATCGACCGGCTCGGGCGCCGGCTCGGGTACAACCGCTGCAGGGGCGGGGACGATGGCCGGCGTTGCCGGGGCGGCGTCCGGTGGGCCGGGTGGTGCCGCGGCCGGCACAGCGGCAACCGGCTCAGCCGGCGCCGGGGCCGGCGTGCGCCCTTCCGCCACGGCATTCAGTGCCTGCAGCAGTTCGGTATCGTCCCCCGCTGGCTCGCTGCCATCGTTTGCCAAGCCGCTCACGATCGCCTTGATCCGGTCGATGCCGGCCAACACCGTGCTGATGTTGTCGGGCGTCACCGCCAGCACCTTGTCGCGCACCCGCACCAGCACGTTTTCCGCGGCATGGGCCACCCGTTCCAGGCGCGGCAATCCCAGGAATCCGCAGGTGCCCTTGATCGTGTGCACCAACCGGAAGATCAGCGACAGGGTTGGTGCGTCATCCGGCGTACGTTCAAGCTTCACCAGAGCCAGGTCCAACTCGGCCAGACTTTCGTTGGTTTCGGTCAGGAAGTCGGCCAGCAGGTCGTCCATCGCGCTCTCCGTCCGCCTCGGAAAGTCGAGGCTCACGGATCAGAGTGCGTCGCGTGAACGAAGAAACCGTAAAATTCCCCGCCGGCCTTTGCCATCACCCCGCCGACGTCACCACCCGCCGGCGCGGCGGCCGGCCGACACATCCCGTCCGGGTCGAACGTTCAGAGGAAATTCAGCAGCAGCGGCGGCGCGGCCTCGGCATCGGCGGCCAGAGCGAACGACATTCGCACTCCGGCCAGGTGCGCCAGCAAAGCGGTGAGCGGGCCCTGCAGCCGATGCGGCGCTGCACTCTCGATGGCGCGCCAGGGCGCTTGCGGATCGGCCATCCAGGTCGCCAGTCCCGGTGGCCAGGCGGCATTGCGGCCGCGCGGCACCACCAGCACGACCTTCGGTGCGGCCTCCCCCAGCATCGTCACCCCACCATTCGGCAGGCTCTCGGCAGCCAACAGCAGAACATTCAGCAGCACCCGGCCGGCCCCGGCAGGGAGGCTGCATTCTGTCGGCAGCCCGTGGAAATCGACCCGAACCTGCGCCGGCAACCCGGCGCACAGGATGCGCAGCGCCGGGATATCGAGCGGATCGGCCGCATCCGCCCAGGCTGCGCGCAGCAGGCGGACCCGGGCGAGCAGGGCGTTGGCGGTCGCGGCGGCGATGGCCAATGCGTCAGCCGCCGAACCAGGTTCGGCGCGGGCGATCTCCAGCGCCTTGCCCAGCGTGCCGGCGGCAACGCTGACTTCCTGGCAGAGGCGGGCGGCCAGCAACTCGGATAGTCGAAGCCCATGGCCGCACGGCGATCGCCCATCATGCGGCGGCCCGTCTTCGGATGCGCCCTGACCCGTCATCGAGTGCCGATCCGAGTTGACCACGGCCGGTCGTCCTCTTGCGAATGCTTGTGCCTTGGGCATTACGATGTCGGGGTGCTCCGAGTCGAGACATGTGCGCCTGCGGAGCCTTGGGAACGGCATTTACATGGAACAGGGCGGACAGGCCCAGGGCGGCGTCCCGCTGGAGCCAGGCATGCGGGTCCGCCATCCCGATCGACCCGATTGGGGTATCGGGCAGGTGCAGTCGGTGGTGGGGCAGCGGGTAACGGTCAATTTCGAGGACGCCGGCAAAGTGCTGGTGAACACCGACGTTGTTGCGCTGGAGCCGGTTGAAGACTGAGGCGTTGCCGCGGTTCCCATCCACGCAGGTCAGCCTTTCGGGCCGCCGCGGTCGCCGGCCTTGCGGGTGGCTTCGCGATAGACGACATATCCCTTCGTGCGAGGGGGCCTGCAGGGGGCCGCTGCATGGGGCGCGACGTCCGTCATGATCGATCCGTTCGGCAGATCCATCACCTATCTGCGCGTTTCAGTGACTGACCGCTGCGACCTGCGTTGCGTCTATTGCATGGCCGAAGACATGACGTTCCTGCCCAGGGTCGATCTCTTGAGCCTTGAGGAACTCGACCGCCTTTGCGGTCTCTTCATCCGCCTCGGCACCACCAAGATCCGCATTACCGGGGGTGAGCCGCTGGTGCGCCGCGACGTCATGAAGCTGTTCCGCTCGCTGGGGGATCGGCTCGTCCCGCCAACCGGGGAAGGGCTGCACGAACTCACCGTCACCACCAATGCCACCCAGCTTGCCCGCCACGCCGAGACGCTGCGCGAGGTCGGGGTGCGGCGCGTCAATGTCAGTCTCGATACCCTCGACGCGGCGAAATTCACCGCCATCACGCGTTGGGGCAAGCTGGACCGGGTGCTCGACGGCATATTCGCCGCCAAAGCCGCCGGTCTCGCGGTGAAGATCAACGCGGTGGCGATGCGTGGCGTGAACCAGGACGAAATCGACGCCATGCTGGCCTGGTGCGGCGAACACCGATTCGATCTTTGTCTCATCGAGGTCATGCCGATGGGCGAGATCGACGGCGAGCGCACCGACCAGTATCTGCCGCTGTCGCTGGTGCGTTCGCGCTTGCGCCGGCGCTGGACGCTGACCGAAACCGGCTACAGCACCGGTGGTCCGGCACGGTATTTTGATGTTGCCGAAACCGGCACGCGTATCGGTTTCATCACTCCGCTGACGCACAACTTCTGCGAGAGCTGCAACCGGGTACGGCTGACCTGCACCGGTACCATGTATATGTGCCTTGGCCAGAACGACTCCGCCGATTTCCGTGACCTGTTGCGCGCCGAGAGCGACGATGCGGTCGTCGAGGCGGCCATCCTGGCGGCCATAACGCGCAAGCCCAAGGGCCACGACTTCGTCATCGACCGCCGCCAACCCTCGGCGGCGGTGGTGCGCCACATGAGCGTCACCGGCGGCTGATCCGGGCTTAACCGCTCGTCTCCTTGCCGTTTCGCACGGCGGACAGGGCCGTCCGCCGTGCGTTTGTGCCTCGGCCGGACCGCTGACACGATCGGCCTCCGCTTCGGCGCGAAAAACAAAGACTCAATACCGTGGGTCGCGATCAGCGAGCCAAGGTATAATACCAACGCTCTGAAGGAATGACTCGTTCGTGTTTTCTCCGACGCGGGACGGTTCTGATTCTTAGGATGGTGAACGATGGAGGTTCGCCATGGCCATTCCGCTCCGGAGTGATTTTGACGCGACGGCGCTTAGGGCGGCGGCACGCCGAAC
>CAIMEK010000556.1 GCA_903839965.1 uncultured Acetobacteraceae bacterium
CGCAGGTCGAAGACCCGGTTCGCGCTTTGCAACTCGATGTATTGGCGGCGCCGATAGTCGAAGGTGAACCGGAAATACAGCCAATTGATCTTGTCGGGGGTCTCGTTGTAGAGCAGGTCCTGCTCGCCCTCCGGTATCCACTGGAACCCGTCGGCCGACCCATCCGGGTAACGACGCCCGTACCATTGGTTGTCGATGCCGGGCTGCTGCCAGCCATTCTTCATGCCGAAGTGCCAATCCTCGGGCGTAACGCCCTCGGATACGCGCCAGTACTGCCACTTCTTCAGGGTCTTGCCATTGACCGAGTTCACGTAGCGCACACCCGCCATGTAGCGGTGTTCGGTGTCCTGCAGATCGAAGAAAAACCCGAATGCCCGGATGTCCGCCTCGCCGAGGCCCAGCCGGTCCTGCTGCGGCGTATAGGAGTACCAAGCCTCCATCTGAATCTTTTCCGGATCTTCGAAGTTGGAGAGGCGTTTGATCGCGATCCCCATGCCGCCGGGCGCCAGCGGCTCCTCGTAACGGTTCGCCACGGGCCGCGTGCTGAGTTTGAGGGAGTAGGTGCCCTCCATCGAGCCGTGCGAGGCGGCGAAGCGCATCGGCGCGGCGCTCAACATCGTCGGCGCCCACTTTTCCAGATCGACGACGCTGGCATCCGAGCGGAAGTCCGCGTAGACGAAGTTCGGCGTCAGATCCATCCAGCCGTTGAAGCCCAGGTCGAAATCGTCGTAGGTGATCACGCGCGAGAGCGGCCGGAACTTCCCCAGGCCTCGCTCGTAGCTCAGCACACGTTCCACGTCCTCTCCCTCCGTTGACATGTTTGGCCGGGTTGGCTCCTGCCCAGGAACTGCGCATTCACGGCCCGGTCCGATGGTGCGACATTATCGGACGGCAGGGGGTCGTGCAAAGCGATGGTTGCGTCCCGCCGGGGCCAGTGCAGGACCGACGGGTGGTCATCGCCGGCGCAGCTCTGGCCGAACCGGCGACGTTCAGCAAATGGACCGCTGGCTGCTAGTGCCGGCATGCGCCATAAAGTCACCAGGTCAGGCGCCGGCGGACGTGCCGCGCACCATCGCAAGCAGGGAGGTTTTGTCATGAGCAAGCAGGCCGGGCTGGTCGGCGTCGGCATCATGGGCAGCCAGATGGCCCGCAAGCTCACGGCCGCGGGCTATACGTTGCACGCACGTGACATCAAGCCCGAGGCGCAGGCGCGCGCGCGCGAAATCGGTTGCGTGGTTGCCGCCTCGCCGGCCGAGGTCGCGCGGTCGTGCGATGTGATCCTGATTTCCGTTCCTTTGCCGGAAGACGTCGAGCAGATCGTGCTGGGAGAGACCGACGGGATCCTCGCGGCGGCCAGCCCCGGCACGGTGATCGTCGACCTCAGCACGGTCGATGCCTTTTCCACCCGCCGCAACGCCGAGCAGGCTGCCGCCCAGGGCGTGGGCTATCTCGACTGTCCGGTGCTGGGTCGGCCGCAAGGGTGTGGCAAGTGGACCCTGCCCACCGGCGGCGACGAGCGGCACCTCGAAAAGGCGCGTCCGATCCTCGAGAACCTTGCGGCGCGCATTCTGCCGGTCGGTCCCTCCGGTCACGGCAATGTCGTGAAGCTGCTCAACAACATGATGTTCGGCGCGATCAACGCAATCACCGCCGAGGTGTTCGCACTGTCCGCCAGGTTGGGCATGGAACCGAAGGTCCTGTTCAACACCATCGCCGACAGCGGCGCGGCAACCGTCAGCAACCTGTTCCGCGAGCTGGGGCCGAAGATCCTGGGCGATGATTTCTCGCCGCTGTTCTCGATCGACAACCTGCACAAGGATATGCGTCTGGGCATCGAGATGGCCCACAGGGTCGGCGCCGACTTCCTGGTTTCGGAAACCAACCAGCGGCTCAACACGCTGGCCCGCGAGGCCGGCTTCGGGGCCGAGGACACCGCGGCGGCCGTCAAGATCTGCCGCCGCATGCTGGACCGCTGACGGAGGGTGCGATGCGCGACGTGCTGCTTGACTACGGCCAGGGTAAATTGCGGGTCGAGGTTCCGGATTCGACCATCATCGTGCGCTATGGCGAGACCTATACCGATCCCGAACCGCTGGGCGAGCCGGCGGATCTGACGCGCAAGGCGCTCGACGCGCCGCTCGGCCTGCCGCCGCTCAAGGACGTAGCGGGGCCCGGCAAGAAGGCCGTCATCGCCTTCCCCGATCGGGTCAAAGGCGGCGGTCACGCCAAGGCGCATCGCCGGGTTGCTGTGCCCATGGTGATCGGCGACCTGTTGGCCGGCGGCTGCCGCGAGGAAGACATATCGCTGCTGTGCGCACCCGGCCTGCATCGCCACAACACGGTGGAGGAGTGGTCGGGCTACCTGGGCACCGACCTGGTCCGGCGCTTCTGGCCGGATCGCATCCTCAATCACGACGCCGAAGGGCCGGAGCTCGCCGAGTTGGGCACCGATGCCATGGGCAACGTGGTGCAGTCGAACCGCCGCTTCATGGACGCCGACATCCCCGTCCTCATCGGCCACTGCTCGGGCAATCCCTATGGCGGCTATTCGGGCGGATACAAGATGCTGGTAACCGGGCTGGCGGGCTGGCGCTCGATCGCCTCCCACCATACCCCGAAGACCATGCATCGCGAGGACTGGCTGGGCGCCTCGACGAAGCAGCACATGCGCCACCAGTTCCGCTCGATCGGCGTGGCCATCGAAACCGCGGCCGGCAAACGCTTCTTTGCCGTCGACGCCGTGGTCGGACAGCGTTCGCAGGTGCTCGACGTTCAGGCCGGCTCGCTCGACCTGGTGGAGAAGGCGACCTGGCCGCTGGCCGACCGCCGGACCGTGGTGGCGCTCGGCATGCAGGAGCCGGCCGACGTGCTGCTGATCGGGCTGCCGCGGGACTTCCACTACGGTCCGGGAATGGGCACCAATCCCATCCTCATGAGCCTGGCGATCGGAGGGCAACTCTCGCGCTGCTGGCACGCCATGCGGCCGGGCTGCGTGGTGATTGCGGTGGCGCCCTGCGACGGCTGGTTCAACCCGCACTGGTTCCCCTCCTACGAGAGGACCTACGAGGCCATGCAGCGCTATTCGACGGCGGCCGAATTCCTCGCCTCGGACGAAGCGATGGCAATCACGCTCGATTCCGACTACCGCTTCAGCTACTCGCAGCGGTTCACCTATCACCCGTTCCATGCCATGTCGATGATCGCCGGCGGCAGCGTGGTGCAGAAATGGACCTCGGCCGGCTATGTCGTCGGAGCCAAGGTTCCGGGCTACGCCCGGGGCATGGGGTACCGCACCGCCGCGACGGTCGAGGAGGCGCTCAAGGATGCCGCGAGGTTCGTCGGCGACTCACCGCGAATCCTCTGCACGCCGGAGTGCTTTTCCGGAGGTGTCGGCGTGCATCTGCAGCGCTGAGCGCCGGGCGGCACCGGCGGCGTATCAGGCGACGAGCGGGACCCCCACGGCCGAAGCGACCCGCTGCACCTGCTTCGGATCGAGCCGCACCTGCAGCCCGCGCTGGCCGCCGTTGACGAACACGAGCTCTTCTTCGAGCACGGTCGCCTCGATGGCGGTCGGCACCTTTCGCCGCTGTCCGAACGGGCTGATCCCGCCCACCCGGTAACCGCTCAGCCGCTCGGCCTCGGCCGGCCGCATCATCTGGGCCGACTTGCCCCCGAACGCCGCCGCCAGCCGCTTCATGCTGACCTCGCGGTCCGATGGCACGATGGCGCAGACCGGCTTGCCGTCCACCTCGGCCATGAGCGTCTTGAGAACCCGCCGCGGCTGCTCGCCGAGAGCTTCGGCCGCCTGCAGGCCGACGCGGTCGCCGCCGGGGTCGTAGTCATAGGTGTGGATGGTGAAGGCGACGCCGGAAGCTTCCAGCGCGACCGTTGCCCGCGTGCTGTTCGACATGGCCGGGCTGCATAGCATGGGCGGAGGCCGTCGCTCCAGAGATCCGAGTGCCGGGCAGCGCTACGGCTTTGGCTGCCCTGGCGCGACCTCTTCGGTGATCACCCGGAACCCGGCCAGCGTACAGGGCCCGAACGTGGTCGCTATGGCGACGTCAGTCGCATCACGGCCTTGCGCCATCAGGATCCGGCCAATCCGGGGCGCGTTGTGGCGGGCGTCGAAGGTGTACCAGTGGCCGCAGAGATAGGCTTCGAACCAGGCACTGAAATCCATCGGCGCGTCCACCGGCGGCATGCCGATGTCCCCGAGATAGCCCGTGCAGTAGCGCGCGGGGATGTTCATGCAGCGACAGAGCGTAACCGCCAGATGCGCGAAATCCCGGCATACGCCGCGTCGCTCCGCATGCCCGCCGGAAGCGGTCCGGGTGGGGTCGGCGTGCTCGTAGCCGAAGGTGATGCGCTCATGGACGTAGTCACAAATCGCCTGCACCCGCGCCCAGCCGAGCTGGGTATTCCCGAACAGCGACCATGCGGTATGGACCAGCTTGTCGGTGTCGCAGTAGCGGCTGCCCAGCAGGTACACCAGCACCTCGTCGGGCAGCTCCTCCACCTTGTGTTGCAACGCATCCGGCACGACCGGGTCCGGCATGCCGGAATCCCGCACCAGGAATTCCGCGGAAATCGTGAGATGTCCGGCCGGCGCCAGGATGCGGGTGCAGGTATTGCCGAACCCGTCGCGATACTCCCTTGCCTCGATCGGCGGATCGAACGCGACGCGGTGGGGACCGATGAGATCGGGCAAGCGCGAAGGATGGACACTGAGTGCGAGCAGCATCGGGGTGGGCTGGCTGCAATCGTAGGCGATCTCGAAACCGGCACGGATCTGCATGAAAATGATCTCCAGGGTCTCGGACGGCTGCCGTTACGGTGGCTGTATCGGGTGCGGCACGGTCAGGGCGAAGGTAAGGCGTGCACGGGTTCGGCCTCGGAGGTGACATTCACCTCGACAGTCATGCCTAGGCAATCGGCTGGGAAGCCGGTCCAGGTGCCATGCAGCGGCAGCGCCTGGGCTGGATCGCGTGCAATCGCAACGCGGATAAGGTCGCGGTTGCCGATGATGCCATTGGTCGGGTCGAACTCTACCCACCCGGCACCGGGCAGGTAAACGCGCGCCCAGGCATGTGTGGAGCTGCTCTCCCGCTGCACCCGCCGATCGGCGCCCGGGCTGTACAGATAGCCCGACACGAAGCGCGCGGCGAGACCGAGCGAGCGGGCCGCCTCCATCATCAGCAGCGCGAAATCGCGGCAGGTGCCGCTGCCCAACTTCAATGTCTTCGTCGGCTCCTGGATGCCCGCCTCCAGACGAGGGATATAGGTCAGTTCCCGCTTGATGGTGTCCGTCATCGCACCAAGCAGGTCGAGCGTGCCGGTGGGCCCGTCCTGGCGCATCAGGCGGCGCGCCCAACGGTCGACCGCACGCTCCGGATCGGGGTAGTAGCGTTCGATTGAGCGGGCCAGGTCGGGGACTTCCTCCATGCCGTAGGAAAACGGATACGTCTCGGCATAGTCCTCCAGCTGGAAATCGAGAGCATTCACCGGCCGCTGGTCCACACGCGCCTGGCTCGCGATGCGAAGCTCCCGCGCCCGGCCGGAGAAATGTGCGACGGCGACGCTGTTGCCAAACACGTCGTGAACCCAGCGCAGCTCCGCCGGTTCCGGCGAGATGTCGAGCTTCGCCTCGAGCAGCCGCTGGTCGTGCCCGTCGCGCGGCCGCAGCATCATCCGGTGCTCGCCGAGAGCGACCGGTTGGCGGTAACGATAGGTCGTCACGTGCTCGACGGAGAGAATCGGCATGACGGCTCCGCCTCACTGCTGACGCTGGGTCTGTGGCACCCCGTTCGGAGCGTAGCCGAAGAAGGCGACGGACAGGTCGTCGGTCGCCGCGTTCAACCGCCGTTGCATCCCATCGAGAAATTCGTGCAGCCCGCCGGCGATCACCTGCTCGATCGTGATGGCCTGGAGGGCGGCGCTGAGCGCGTCGAGGCCCTCGGCGGCGGCCGCCCCGCCGGGCAAGGCATGGCGCCCGCGCAGATTGCCCAGCAGGCGGCTGGCCTCGCCCGTACAGAACGCGACCGAGCGCGGGAAACGAGGGTGGAGCAGCAGGAAGCCGGCCACTCCCCCCGGCGTGACGGCGCCCGACACCACGCGCAGATAGGCATGATGGGCGGCGGCCGAGCGCAGCACGACGTCCCATTGGCCGACATCGACGGGCGAACCGACCTCGGACTCATGCGGCAGCAGGGCGTGGTACTTGATGTCGATGAGCCGGGTCGTCTGGTCGGCGCGTTCGATAACGCGGCCGAGGCGGTAGAACACCGATCCCTGGTCGCGATGCAGCGTGCCGTCGGTGATGCCGGTGTGGGTCTGGCACGCTTCCTTGATCCGGTTCAGCAGGCGGGGAAGATTGCCGGGGGCGAGCGCCAACGCGTCGAGCTCGCCTAGCCAGTTGCGGAACACATTGAGATGAGCCCACATTTCCGACGAGATCAGCGGCCGCAACGTGCGCGCATTCTCCCGCGCCGCGGCAATCGCGCTCACGATGGAGGTCGGGTTCGTCCGGTCGGTCACGTAGAACCGCAGCACCTGTTCTGCGGTGGGGGCCGCGTGCGTTGCCGCGAACCGGGCTTCATCGGAGTTGAGCTGAAGTACCGCCAGCCAATCCAGGGCGCCGCGGCGATCGCGGGCGAAGGTGGCGTTCACGTCGAGGATACGGGCGAGGTTCTCCGCCCGCTCGACATAGCGAGCGAGCCAGAACAGGCAGTCCGCGGAGCGGGCGAGGAGGAGATCAGCCAAGGACCCAGGTATCCTTCGATCCGCCGCCCTGCGAGGAATTGACGATGAGCGAGCCCCTGCGCAGCGCCACCCTGGTCAATCCACCCGGCAGCACCCAGGTTTCCGCGCCGGTGACGGCGAAAGGCCTCAGGTCGACGTGCCGCGGCTCGATGCCGTCATCGACGAGCGTCGGCGAGACGGACAGATCGATGCAGGGCTGGCTGATGTAGTTCGCCGGGTCGTGCAGCAGGCGGGCCCGACAGACTGCGAGTTCTTCCGAGCTCGCGCGCGGGCCGACCGTGATACCATAGCCACCCGACTCGCCGACCGGCTTCACCACCAGCTCCCCGATGTGGTCCAAGGTATAACGTAGCGCTTCCGGCTCACGGCAGATGAAGGTCTGCACGTTCGGCAGGATCGCCTCTTCGCCGAGATAGTAGCGGATGATGCGCGGCATGTAGGCATATATTGCCTTGTCGTCGGCCACGCCGGTGCCGATCGCGTTGGCAAGGTTTACGTTTTGTGCGCGATAGGCGCGCATGAGCCCCGGCACCCCGAGCATGCTGTCGGGGCGGAAGACTTCCGGGTCGAGGAAATCGTCGTCGATGCGCCGGTAGATCACATCGACCCGGGCGAGGCCGGCGGTCGTGCGCATATAGACGCGGTCATCCTTCCCGACCGTGAGGTCGCGGCCTTCGACCAGCGGCACGCCCATTTCCCGGGCAAGGAAGACATGTTCGAAGAAGGCCGAATTGTAGGGCCCCGGCGAGAGCAGCACGGTCTCGGGATCGGTCGCGCCGCCGGGTGCCACGGCGCACAGGGCCGCGAGCAGATGCAGCCCGTAATCGTCCACCCGGCGCAGTCCCACGCCTTCCAGGAGATCCGGAAAGGCGCGCAGCATCAGGTGCCGGTTCTCGATGACGTAACTCACGCCCGAGGGTGTGCGCGCATTGTCTTCCAGCACGAGAAAGGCGCCGCTGCCGTCACGCACGACATCGATGCCGCAAACATGCACGTAGGTGCGGTGCGGCAGGTCCAGACCCCGCATGACGGGACGGTAATTGGCATTGCCGAGCACAAGGTCGGCCGGAACCACGCCGTCGCGCAGGATGCTCTGGTGATGGTAGATGTCGTGCAGGAACAGGTTGAGCGCGGCAACCCTCTGACGGACGCCACGCTCGACCAGGGTCCATTCCTCAGCCGACAGCACGCGCGGAATGGGGTCGAACGGAAGCACCCGGTCGATTGCGTCCCGCTCGGAATAGACGGTGAAAGTGATGCCGCGGTCGCGCAACTCGGCTTCGGCGTTGGCGGCGCGCCGGCGCAGTTCCGCGACCGAAAGCGCTCCCAGGCGATCGCAGACCGTCTGCGCGGGTCCATCGTGCGACAACTCACAGTAGAATTTTCCAGGCGAATAGTTCTCCAGCATTCAACGATACCCCGGTGCCTGTCCCGCCAACCGGCGGGTTCGTTGCACTTTTTGTGCCAGCCGCACCTGGCGCGCCCGCACGGAAGCCTTCTCCCATACCCCTCCGGCAAGAAGGGAGGAAGCGGTGGCGTGGTACCGCTACGGCGCTGGCGGCTCCGCTGGTGCCGGCTCCTGGACCTCCGGCGGGATTAGGCGTGCCGCCACTTCGGCAACGTGCTTGTCGCCCGGGAAGAAATCCCGGGCCTGCCTGATCAATTCCTCGGCTTCCGCGGCGCGACCCGCCCGGGCAAGCCCTTCGGCCCCGAACGAATAGCCGCCTGGCTCACCGGGAAAGCGTTCCCGCATGGCCTCCCAGCGACCGATGGCCTCGTCGAGTTTGCCCACGATGTCGGCTATGTGGGCCGCCTGGTGCCACATGTCGGCTACGTCAGCCAGTTGGACCAGGCCTTCAGCGATCAGTTGCTCCGCCTCGTCGGGACGGCCGACGTGGGCAAGAGCCTTCGCCGGTTCCGCATAGCCGTCGATCCGACGAGGGGCGCGCCTGCGGACGGGGACGAACCGGCGCACAACCTCGGCCCAATCCTGTCGTTCGAGCGCCTCGTGCGCCCAGGCGGCCAGGATTTCGACGCGCCGGGGCAGACGGCGCATTGCCTTGCGCAGCACGGCAACCGACTCCTCCGCCCGCCCGGACCGGCGCAGCACGTCGGCGTGAGCAACCCAGGCTTCCGGCGCGCGCGGCGCGCGCGTGACGAACATCTCGCTTCTGCGCAGGGCTTCCACCAGATCGTTGCGATCAATCGCGTTCGCCACATATTGCCGCAGCAGGATCGGGCTGCGCGGGTTATGCGCGAGCATCGATTCGACATGGTGGTCCGACCTGGGAGCAGCCTGCAACTCGAAATGCAACCCCTGTTCGCGGCCTTCCTGCCCGATGCTGTTGAGCAGCCGCCGACCGAAGAAGAGGAACGCCAGCCAGCTCACGATGGCCACAAGCCCACATATGAGTGGGATCACGCGAAGGATCTCCCGAGGGCACTATGCCTAGCCCCCGGATATGCCATAGCCGTGGGCCGGTGGACCAGTGAACGGTGGCCCAGGCAGCTTTGCACTCCCGGACGATCGACTCGGTCCGTTCTCAAGCAGAAATGGCCGGTGGGATTGCCTGGCACCGCACCCAATTCGTGTGCGGTTCGAACGCGCGCGCAATTACCCGTTGATCGCCCCGATAGTGCACATTGTGAATTTTGCACTGGCGGGTTGGCGCGATCCCGAATTGCGGACACCTCGCGCCGGCGATCTGGCGGGCCGGTTTTCGAGGCCGTCGCGGCGGCCTGCCCTCTGTTTCAGCAGCAGGTTACGCTTACGAGATCCGGCGGAACTTCGGCGCAAGCGCGGCCCTGACCCGTCCTCCCGCAAGCCCTCCCGGTAGCGCCGCGCCGAGCACGGCCACCAGGGCCGGAATGTCGATCCCTGTCTTGACGCCCATCCGTTCAAACACCCAGGCGACGTCTTCCGTTGCGACATTGCCTGTCGCGCCGGGTGCGAACGGGCAGCCGCCCTGCCCGGCGAAGGATGCATCGAACGGGCAATCGAACGCCATCGCGCGGGCCGACCTCGACGAGCTCGACGGCGTCAACGCCCGTGGTCAACGCACGATCCCCCCTCGCCGGAAGCCCTCGATCTCGTCGGGCGTGAAACCCCCGATCCGTTCCAGCACGCCGTCGGTGTCCTGGCCGATCGCCTGGCCGGCCCACCGGACTGCTCCCGGATCGTCCGGCACATGCGGCACGATGCCGGGATGGAGCACCGGCCCGTGCATGGGGTCGTCGACCTCCCGCACCATGCCGCGGTGGCGGAACTGCGGATCGGCCGCGATCTCGACGGCCGTGTAGGCGAGCGTGCTCGGGATGTCGGCCTGCGCGAGAACCTGCCCCAGCGCCTCGGCCGACAACGTCGTGCTCCAGGCGCCAATCGCCGCGTCGAGGGCGACGACGTTCTGCACACGCGCCCGGTTGCCCTTGAAGCGCGGATCGTCGAGCAGATCCTGCCGACCCATCGCGGCGCATAGCCGGGCGAACAGCGGTTCGGAGTTCGCCGCGATCAGCATCCAGCCGCCATCGGCCGTTGGGTATGCGCTGGTCGGCGCGGCCGTGGCGATCCGGGCACCGGTCGGCTGCCGCACCAGGCCGAGGGCACCGTATTCGGGCAGGATGCCTTCCATGAAGCTGAGCACGGCTTCCGCCAGCGCCACATCGACCGTTCGCCCCCGCCCGTCTCCGTCGCGCCGGTCGCGTTGCCAGAGGGCCGCCATGATGCCGAAAGCAGCATAGAGTCCGGCCGTGGAATCACCGATGCTGACCCCGACGCGCACGGGCGGAAGATCCGAGGTGCCGGGCGCATGGTTGGTGAGATGGCGCAGACCGCCGATGGCCTCGCCAATGACGCCGAACGCGGCCCGGTCGCGCCCTGGTCCGTCCTGCCCGTAGCCGGAGATGTGGGCGATCACGAGCCCCGGCTTGGCGCGGCGCAACACGTCGTCGCCAAGTCCGAGCCGGCTGAGCTGGTTGGGGCGAAAATTCTCGACCAGGGCGTCACAATGCCCGACCAGGCGGAGCACAATCTCCACCGCCTTCGGTTGCTTCAGGTCGAGAGCGATGGAATGCTTGTTGCGGCCATGGACGGACCACCACAGGGAGGAGCCGTCCTTCATCTCGCCCCATTGCCGGACGGGATCGCCGGCCGGCGGCTCGACCTTGATGATCTCGGCGCCGAGATCGCCCAGCAGCCGTGTGCAGAACGGGGCGGCCACGAAGTGGCCAAGTTCGATCACGCGAAGGCCCGCCAGCGGTCCCGCCGCCTGTGCTGACATCGTTTGTTGCTCCCATTCCCGCGCCGCCTGCTGGCGGCGTTTCGCGGCTATTGAATATGGACGCGCACCGGCCCCGTCAATTCGCCTCCCCGCACCATCGCCGCGCGCCGGTCATTCGCGCGGAGGCGGTAACGACGCTCACTCCGCAAAAAATGCATGCCGCCGTCGACGGGAATCACCGCGCCCGTGATGTAGGAAGCCAGCGGCGAGGCCAGAAACGCCACCAGGTGCCCGACATCCTCCGCCTCCCCCGGATAGCCGATGGGGATGTGGTGCCTGATGAAATCGGCCCGGGCTGCTTCGGTCGGCAGCAGCCTGTTCAGGATTTGCTCGCTCTTGATCCGCCCTGGCACGACTGTGTTGACCGTGATGCCTTCTTTGGCCAGGTCGCATGACAGGCCTTTGGCCCACAGGTGAAGCGCGGCCTTGGCGGCGACGGCGCCGTTCATCGACCGCGGCTCCATCGAGCCGCCCATATTGACGACACGGCCCCAGCGTCGCTGGCGCATGGCGGGCAGCAGCGCATTCGTCAGGCGGCGCGTTCCGGTGAAGTTGACAAGGAAGGCTTCGTCCCACTCGCCTTCGCTGGTATCGATACGGAAAGGCCGTGATTCGCCGGCGTTGTTGATCAGGATGTCGACCGAGCCCAGCGCGGCAACCACCTGGCCAGCCACTTGGGCCGGCCCCTCGGGCACGGTGAGGTCGGCGACCGAGATGGACGGACGCGCCAGACCGCTCGCCGCAATCTGATCGGCGACCTGCTCCAGGCGGTCGGCCCGCCGCGCAGTAATGGCCAGCCGCACGCCTTCCTGTGCCATGATCTGTAAACCTCGTCCTTGCGATTGGCATAGGGTCCGTAGCCCAAAATTCCCCCCATATGCCCAAGGATGATGTTGGCCTCGGGTAACCGCTGAGCCAGACGGGTTACCTCTCCAATCTGCGGATGAAATACCCACGCGTCGAACGAAAGGTTCAGGTCGATCAGCTTCCTGAAGCCCGCCTCGTACGTCGGACTGTGGAAGAGGTCCGGTGTCGCACCCTTGCCATTGCCGATGATCGGGTCCGCATCCCAGTTGCCGCTCCCGCGAACCCCGCGAAACCGGCCGCCGCACGCGGCAATCATCGCTTCCAACACCGGTCCGACCTCAACTCCCAAGGTGAGGTCGACGAAACCGACGATACCCGCTGCAACTTTTGTCGGGCCGTAGTTGCCGCTGGCCGACATGGCCGCGATGCCATTAGCGAATTCCACTTCCCCGAGAGGACGGAAACGTTTCGGGCCATCCGCCCGAGCCATGTTTCCGGTGAGCGAGTCCTCCACGAAGACGCTCGCGATCACGTTGAGGCCGCTGTTCAGGTCCGCAAGCACTTCGTTGAGCATGTAGCGGTGTTCACCGCTCCCGCCCGCGCCGGCTGCGTGGCGATGCCAAAGATGATGATGAGCGTCGATGATCGGGAGTTCCGGCTCGAGTACCGGCTCGATCTCCGCCAGGGCAAGCCAGCGATCCTCAGGAGGAACAAAACGGCCGAACTGCGTATTCTGTGTCGTCTTTGGCATCTGCAAGGCTCCTGCTCTGCAATTCTTCGGTTAGGTTAAGCGAGGGGGTGCTCCAAAGGCCCGGGCAACCGGCCCCCACTTATCGGTTTCCGGAAGGTTCCCACAAAAAGTGCTCCGACGCAGGCAAGCCCGCGCGGAGC
Source organism: uncultured Acetobacteraceae bacterium (assembly GCA_903839965.1). Lineage (GTDB taxonomy): Bacteria > Pseudomonadota > Alphaproteobacteria > Acetobacterales > Acetobacteraceae > Rhodovastum. The sequence goes on from CAIMEK010000556.1 coordinate 12,735, forward strand.
CATTTTGGAGAGTGGGGCGTTCCGTCTAAGGGCCTTTTCCGTCATTTTGATAGCATTCTTAGCATTAGACAGGATGCATAATCCAGGGCCTGAGCTGCCCCCGGTTTTCTTGGACAGCGATTTGTCCAACCGGAGGCAGTCATGATGAAGTCCAGCATGAGCAAGATCGAACCCAATGATGCGGATGATGGGCCTGTGGTCAGCGAGGGCGGGCGCAG
>CAIMEK010000557.1 GCA_903839965.1 uncultured Acetobacteraceae bacterium
CGCCGGCCCGCAGGTCGGCCGCGCCGCCGAAGTAATCGTAGACCGCCCCATCCGGCGCCATCGACATGGCGTTCATGGTGAAATCGCGCCGTGCCGCGTCCGCCTGCCAATCGTCGGTATAGGCCACCACGGCATGCCGCCCGTCGGTCGCCACGTCGCGCCGCAGCGTGGTGATCTCGAAGCCACGGTGGTCGGCGACCGCGGTGACGGTGCCGTGCGGCAGCCCGGTCGGCACCGCCTTCAGCCCGGCGGCGCGCAGCCGCTGCATGACCTGTTCCGGCCGCAGGCCGGTGGCGAGGTCGACGTCGGCCACGCCGCGCCCGGCCAGCGCGTCGCGCACCGCCCCGCCGACCACGCGCGCGTCGGGCAGGGCGGCCAGCACCGCGCGCAAAGCCGGCTCGCCGAGAAAAGCGGGGGGGCCGATTCGCAGCGCGGGAGCCTCGCCCGCGGCGGCGCGATCAGCGGCCATGCCCCGGCACGACCGCGTCGCGGCTGATCTCCGCCGGCACGTACGGCGTGCCCGACGGCAGGCTGTTCTCCAGCCCGTACCACACCGTCACGGCCGCCAACGCGACCACCACCACGGCGGTGCCCAGCAGCACCCGCAGGGTGGCGCGCCTGCCGAGCACCCACCACACCGCGAACAGGGCGAAGGGCAGCAGGAAAAAGCCGATCTCGGCGAAGCGCAGCATCACTCCTCGCGCAGCAAGGTAGCCAGTTGCACCAGGATAGCGGCGGTCGCTCCCCAGACGTAATGCTCCGGATGCGGCCACACCCAGAACTCCCGCCGGCGGCCCCGCCACTCGGCCTGTCGCCGGCTCGGCGCGTCGGGATCGAGCAGCACGGCCAGCGGCAGCAGGAACACCGCCTCCACCTCCTCGGGCGACAGCACCAGGTCGAGGGCGTCCAATCCGATCCCCACCGGCAGCAGGCCCAGCACCGGCGTGATATTGTAGCCGCTTCCGGTCACATAGTCGCCAAGCCGGCCGAGCAGTTCGACGCGCGCGGGATCGAGCCCGATCTCCTCCTGCGCCTCGCGCAGCGCCGCCGCTTCGGCACTGGGGTCGCCGGCGTCGATCCGCCCGCCCGGAAAGCTCACCTGGCCGGCATGGGTGCTCAGGTATTCGGTGCGCTTGGTCAGCAGCACGCCAGGCATCGGGCCCAGCACGAAGGGCACCAGCACGGCGCACGGCACCAGCGCCCCCTCCGCCATCCCCACCGCGTCGGCCGAGCCTGCCGGCGCGGCGATGGCGGGTGGAACCGGCGCGTCCTGGGCCGCCCGGATCGGCGTGGCCGGCCCCGCGACCCGGGCCGCCAGCCGCGCCCGCAGCATCCCGGCGTCCATGGGTTACTGGCGCAGCGAAACCGGCGGGGTGCACCGTCGGCGAGGCAGACGCAACAGTCGTCGACTCACTAGCAATCCTCGCAATGCGGCAGCTCGCCGAGCGGATAGAAGCAGCGGCAGCTCCACACGCCCAGCACCTGCCGCCCATACAGCTCGCCCGGCTCCGCCAGCGCAACCAACTCGTAATAGACCGCCCGCGAAATGCGCGCCTCGACATTTAACCGCCCGGCGCCGTGTCGCACCAGCAGGTAGGGGGTCGGCTCGCAGGTGAGCAGATCGTGGGCGATGCGAATCGGATGCTCCGCCCCGACGGTCACAAGCTCGTCGACATTGGTGCGGAAAGTCAGCACCTGGTCCCGCCCGCAGCCCGTCCAGTCCAGCTCGACCGCCAGGAAAGGCGCGTCCTCCACTTCGATGCGGCCGCGCTCGGCGGGCGTCTCCAGCCAGAAGCTGCCGTCCTCCGCCCGCTTCAGCACCGAGGCGAACAGGCACACCAGTTCCTTCCGCCCAATCGGGCTGCCGCGATACATCCAGGTACCATCACGGCGGATCAGAAACGGCAGGTCGCCGCATTCGACCGGCCCGCGCTCCGCCGGCGGCGGCGGCAGATCTTCCGCGGGCTCGTCGGGGGTGGAACGGTCACAGCCGATGGCGGTGTCTCCTGCTATGCTGCGCGTCGCGTTGCCCACGAATGCGTGTCGCCTTGTCCTCGGGCCTGGCCGAAACCGCTCATCGATATGGGGATCAACCCCCCGCTCCTGAAAGTGGCACAATGCGCGCGAACACCAATCTAGGTACCAGCAGCCCAGACAAGGACCCTCCCATGGCCTCCGCCGCGAACACCGTCGGTCCGATCGTCCCCCCCTCGATCGGCAACGCGCATGCCGCCGCCGGATCGAACCTGCTGGCCGAAGTCGAAGCCCTGGGCGAGCGGGTCGCCGCGGTGCGCGCCCAGATCGGCCGGGCCATCTACGGCCAGCAGGAAGTGGTGGACCAGACCCTCATCACCCTGCTGTCCGGCGGCCATGTGCTGCTGGTCGGCGTGCCCGGCCTGGGCAAGAGCCGGCTGGTCGAAACCCTCGGCACGGTGCTGGGGGTGGCCTCCAAGCGGGTGCAGTTCACCCCCGACCTGATGCCGGCCGATATCCTGGGCAGCGAGGTGCTCGACGAGGACGCCGGCGGGCGGCGCAGCTTCCGCTTCGTGCCCGGGCCGGTGTTCTGCCAGTTGCTGATGGCCGATGAGATCAACCGCGCCAGCCCGCGCACCCAGTCCGCCCTGCTGCAGGCCATGCAGGAGCAGCGCGTCGCGGTCGGCGGCGTCGAGCATCCGCTGCCCCGCCCGTTCCACGTCCTGGCAACCCAGAACCCGATCGAGCAGGAAGGCACCTATCCGTTGCCCGAGGCCCAGCTCGACCGCTTCCTGCTGGAAATCCAGGTCAGCTATCCCGCGTTGGAGGACGAGCGCGCCATGCTGGTGGCCACCACCGGCACCGCCGGGGCGAAGCCGGTGCAGGCGCTCACGCCGGATGAATTGATCGCCGCCCAGGCGCTGATCCGCCGGGTGCCGGTGGGCGAGAGCGTGGTCGACGCCATCCTGCGCCTGGTGCGCGGCGGACGGCC
>CAIMEK010000558.1 GCA_903839965.1 uncultured Acetobacteraceae bacterium
CTGGGCGCGATGGGTGAAAGCGTGCGCCGGGTGCTGGCGGCGCGGAAGGATACGCTCAAACCCGGCGACATGATCGCGCTCAACAATCCCTTCAATGGCGGCACCCACCTGCCCGACATCACCGTCATCACCCCGGTGTTCGATGCCGACGGCCGCCACATCCTGTTCTTCGTCGGCAGCCGCGGGCACCACGCCGACATCGGCGGCATCACGCCCGGTTCCACGCCGCCGGTCTCGCGCACGCTGGAAGAGGAAGGCGTCGTCATCGACGACTTCCTGCTGGTCGAGCAGGGCCATTTCCGCGAGGCGGAATTCCGCGCGCTGCTCGGCTCCGCCCGCTACCCCGCGCGCAGCCCGGACGTGAACGTGGCCGACATCAAGGCGCAGGTGGCCGCCAATGAAAAGGGCGTGCAGGAACTGCGCCGCGTGGTCGCGCAATATGGCTGGGACGTGGTCAGCGCTTACATGCGCCACGTCATGGACAATGCCGAGGAGAGCGTGCGGCGGGTGATCGAACGCATCGGCGACGGACGGTTCGAGTACCGCATGGACAACGGCGCACCGCTCTGCGTGCAAGTGTCCGTCAACCGCGCCGACCGCTCCGCGCTGGTGGATTTCACCGGCACCGGGCAGCAGAACGACGGCAACTTCAACACCCCTCCGGCGGTGAGCCGCGCCGCCGTGCTCTACGTGTTCCGCTGCCTGGTGGGCGACGACATTCCGCTGAACGACGGCTGCCTGAAGCCGATCACCATCCGCATCCCGCCCGGCACCTTCCTCTCGCCGCACCCCGGCGCGGCCGTGGTGGCGGGCAACACGGAAGTCAGCCAGGCCATCTGCAACGCCCTGTTCGGCGCGCTCGGCTCGATCGCCTGCAGCCAGGGCACCATGAACAACTTCCTGTTCGGCGACGCCACCCGGCAATACTACGAGACGATCTGCGGCGGCACCGGCGCCGGCCCCGGCTTTCACGGCACCGACGCCGTGCACTCGCACATGACCAACACCCGCATGACCGACCCCGAAGTGCTGGAACTGCGCTACCCGGTGGTGCTGGAAGAGTTCTCCATCCGCCGCGGCTCGGGCGGCGACGGCCAGTGGCACGGCGGCGACGGCGCCCGCCGCCGCATCCGCTTTTGCGAACCGATGACCGCCGTCATCGTGTCGTCGCGGCGCAACGTGGCCCCCTTCGGCCTCGCGGGCGGCAACGACGCGGCCCCCGGCCGGCAATGGGTGGAACGCACCGACGGCGCCATCGAACCACTGACCGGCACCGACAGCGCCGAACTGCAGCCGGGCGACGCCTTCGCCATCGAAACACCGGGCGGCGGGGGCTACGGAGAAGCAAGGCGAGGGGCGCTGCCCCTCGACCCTGCCAAGGGCCGGGAGGCCCTTGGAACCCGGTCGTTTAAAGGGTCTGGGGGTGAGGGGGGGTGAGGAGACGCCGATGCATCCCCTGACCCCCCCTCGCCCCCAGACCCTCCAAGTGATGGGGTCCAGGGGCCCCTCGGCCCTTGGCGGGGTCCAGGGGCAGCGCCCCTGGCCTTCCCTTCCCTGATGTGCCTCCGCCGCCTGTTGTTCGGTGGCGTGGCTCTGTTGCTGGCCGCCGGGCTGGTGGCGGCGTGGTTTTTGCCGCCGTGGCTGGACTGGAGCCGGTACCGCGATTCCATTGCCACGTTGGCGTCCGACCGGTTGGGGCGCGAGGTGCGCATTGCCGGGCCGATTTCGCTGAGGTTGTTGCCCGAGCCGGTGTTGACTGCCGACGGCGTCAGTCTTGCGGATGCCGGCGATGGCATTGCCATCCGGGCCCCGCAACTGCGGTTGCGGGTGGCGTTGGGTGCGTTGGCGGCAGGGCGGATCGACGCCCAGGAGCTGGTGTTGCGCGGCGCCGAAATGCGGGTGCCCTGGCCGTTCCAGCCGGTTCGGATTGCCGCCGCGGCGCCGACCTGGTTCGCCGCCGCTTCGGTGCGCATCGAGGACGGCCGGCTCAGCATCGGCAGTCTGTCGGTTGCCGACGTGCAGGCCACGCTGACCACCGACGTCTGGACCGGCAGCTATGCCGCGGCGGGCACGGCGCAGTTTTCTGCCCGGCCCTGGCACTTCACCGCGCGGCTGACCCGGGCCGGGCATGACGGCTCGGCCGGGCTCGACCTGGCGCTGGACGGGCACGGTGCGGTGCAGGGTGTCGGCGCCACGCTCACCGGGCAGATCCGGGGCGACGGCACGTTCGGCGGGCGGATGATGGCGCGTGGGTCGGACCTGTCGCAGGTGTTGCCGGCGCCGGCGGTGCCGTTCAGCGCCGCGGCGCGGATCAGCGTGGCCGGCGGCGCGGTGTCGGCCGACGAACTGGTCGGAGAGATCGGTGGTTCGCCGGTGTCCGGGGCGGTGGTGGCGCATCTGCCGCCGGCGCTGCGGTTGGATGTCGCGCTGGCGGCGGGCCGGCTCAACCTCGACTCCTGGCTGCCGGTGTTCCTGCGGGCCGGGGCGTTGCCGTTCCCGGCCGGCGTGGACCTGTCGGCGGAGGCGGCGCAGCTGGCCGGCGGCACGTTGCGGCGGGTGCGCGGCGCGTTCGACATCGGCGGCGGCCGCGTCGCGGTGCGGGAGTTTCGCGCGGTGTTGCCTGGCGAAGCCGCGCTGAATGCGTCCGGCCAGGTGCAGCGGCACGGCGCCGACGGGCAGGCGCGTTTCGAGGGCGACGTGAAGCTGGCGGCGCCGGCGCTGCGCACCACGCTGGCCTGGCTGGAATCCGCCGGTGTGCTGCCGGGGGGGATGTTGCCGGAGGGGGTGTTGCGCAACGCCGACCTTGCCGCGCATGCGGTGCTGGAGCCGGGCCGGCTGGCGCTGACGGGCCTGGCCGGCGGCATCGATGCGAGCCGCCTGTCGGGCAGCCTGGGATTGCGTGCCGGCAAGCAGCCGGCGCTCAGCGCGGTGCTGCAGATCGACCGCCTCGAACTCGATCCGTTGCTGCCGGCGTCCTGGCCGGCGTTGTCGGCGATCCCGTCGCGGCTCAGCCGCTTCGACGCCGACCTGCGGCTGGTCGCCCGGCAGGTCGTGTTGCGGGGCGCCCGCTACGGGCCGCTTTCGGTCGATGCGGCGTTCGAGGCCGGCCGGATGCAGCTGCACCGTGTCGAGTTGGTCGGCGACGGGCTGCGGCTGGCGGCGTCCGGAACGCTGGGCGAGGCGGGGCGCATCACCGACGGGCGGCTCGACGTGCAGGCGCCATCGGCCACTGCTCTGGTCGGAATGCTGGTGCCCGGGCTCGCCCTGGTGCCCGGTATCGGCCCGTTCTGGCGCAGTCCCCAATTCTGGCGCAGTCCGTTGACGGTGTCGGTGCAGGCGGCCGGCATGCCGGAGGCATTGGCGGTGCGGGTGGCCGGCGATCTCGGCGACCTGCGGTTGGAGGCGCAGCCGGTGATCGACCTCGGCGCGCGGCGGGCGGCCGGGGCGCTGACCTTGCGCCACCCCGGTGCGTCCCGGCTGGCGGAGTCGCTCGGGTTGCGCAGCGCGCCGGCCTGGCTGGGCGATGGCTCGCTGGGGCTGGTGGCGCAGCTTGCCGTGCAATTGCCGGCCAGCGCAGCGGGTCGGATCGCCGCCGACAGTTTCGACCTTAGTGCCGGCAACCTGCACGCCAATGGGGCGCTGGCGCTGGATGGCGTCGGCGGGACGGCAACGCCCGCGTTGTCCGGACGGATCATGGCCGACACGCTGCCGGTGCCGCTGCCCTCGCCGCGGGCGCGCGAGCCGCTGCCGTTCGGCCTGCTGGCGGGTTGGCGGGCGCAGGTGAAGCTGGAGGCGGCGCACGTGCTGGTGGGTGGGTTGGCGGAGTTGCGGCAGGCCTCGGCGACGCTGGCGCTGGCCGACGGCAAGCTGCGCATCGAAGGGCTGTCGGCGCGGCTTGGCGATGGGCAGCTCAGCGGTTCGGCCAGCGTGGACGGGGGCGCCGATCCGCCACAGGTCGGCCTCGACGCGAAGGTGAGCGGCGCCACGTTGCGCGAACCGCTGTTCGGCGAACCCGTCGATCTCGCATCCGGGCGGCTGGATGCTTCGCTGTCGTTGACCGTCGCCGGCTATTCGCCGGCCGCGCTGCTGTCGACGCTGGGCGGGCAGATCAGGCTGAACGGTGCGGACGGCACGCTCACCGGCGTGTCGCTGGGCAGTGCCGATGGCACGCTATCGGATGCGGCGGTGCGGCTGGCGCTGGCCGGCGGCACCACGGCGTTCAATCGGCTGGAGCTGGCGCTGCAGGCGCGGCGCGGGGCGCTGCAGGTGGTTGAGGGTCGGATGCGCGGGCCATCGGGATCGGCGACGTTGTCCGGCAGTGTCGACCTGGCCGGCGACACCTCGGACCTGCGGCTGGGTCTGCTGCCGGGGGTGGCCGATCCGCCGGAGATCGGGCTCCGGCTGACCGGTCCGTTGGAGCAGTTGCAACGCGTGCCGGAACTGGCGGCGGTGGCGTTGTGGCGTGCCGGGCACGTGGCGGTGCCGGAGTAGCGGTGCCCTGCGGATCAGCAAGCCGGCGCGCGGCTCGCCGCGTCGCCGTGTCGCCGCGTGCCACGTAACGGCAGAGGAACGCGTGCGCGGGCATCAGGCGCGGTGGCACTTTTCCTCGAACACGGTGTGCGCAAGTTGCAGCAGGTGCTCGGCGGTCACGGCAAGTCCGGCGCGGTCGGCATCTTGCGCGAGCGTGAGCAACCGGTCGCAGAGCATCAGCGGGCTCGGCACCGCGCGTGGCATTTCGACGGGCTGAAGCTGTTGCATCGGAACGCTCCTTCGGGTCCATTTTTCCGTAACGACGCGTATCCAACTGGCAAGACGGCCAGGTATTGCTGGCCTTCGCCGATATGATCACCGGTCCGATTACGAAAGTATTAATGCAACCGCACGAGCGCATAGACACGTAATGCGGAGGCCAGCGGCCGCCCGCCGGGGCGCTCGGCATCGATCGCAGCGACCAGCGCCGACACGGGGCGGCCGGTCTTTTCGGCGATGGCGGTAAGCGCGTCCCAGAACTCGCGTTCCAGCGCGACGCTGGTGCGGTGGCCGGCGAGCGTGAAACTGCGTTTGAGCAGGACACTCATTGCGAAATCAATTACTTCCCTCGGGTCCGGCCCCGGGACGCAGCATGTCCGCGGGCCGCACCCAGCGATCGAAGTCCTCGGGCGCGACGAGGCCCAGGCGAGATGCAGCATCGCGCAAGGTGATGTTCTCGACCAACGCAAGCTTGGCGATGCTCACCGCCTTGTCATAGCCGATACGTTGATTGAGGGCAGTCACCAGCATCAACGAGCGGGCGAGATTGTCGCCGATTCGCGCTCGGTTGGGCTCCAGGCGGTCGACCATGTTGGCGGCGAAGCTCGCCGCCGAGTCGGCCAGCAGCCGGGCGGACTGC
>CAIMEK010000559.1 GCA_903839965.1 uncultured Acetobacteraceae bacterium
AGCTTCGCTTATATCGGCATGGCCGATCCGCATCTGCAGGTTGTCGGCATTGGCGACTTCAACGGCGACGGCACCGCCGACATCCTGTTCCGCGACCCCACCAGCGGCAACCTCAGCGACTTCATCATGCAGAACGGGCAGCCCACCTGGTCCGCCATCGGCTGGGCCAACCCCGCCCTGCAGGTCGCCGCCATCGGCGACTACAACGCCGACGGCACCGCCGACATCCTGTTGCGCGATCCCACCGGCGGCGGGCTGAGCATGTTCGCCATGCACGCCAACCAGCCGAGTTGGGCCGCTATCGGCTGGGCCGCGCCGGGCCTGAACATCACGGGCTGACTACAGGCCGCGACACGAACGAAGGCGACGCCCCGGGCCGGCCCCAACGCGCCGCCTATTGCGCGCGGGACGGGAATGATCTATATGGTCGTAACGGAACTGCTGAGATGAGGGTGCGATGGCGACCTATTCATGGGCCGTTGCGTCCGATGGCTCCTGGAGCACCGCCGCCAACTGGCTGGTCGGAGGTGCGCCGGCGCCGAGCCCGCCCGGCACACTGGACCTGGCGGTCATCGCCCAACCCGGCTCCTATACGGTGTCGAGCGCCGGCACGGTAACCGTCGCCGGGCTGCAGATCGTCGATCCGTCGGCGACCCTGTTCGACGGCGGAGCGTTCACCGCCAGCGGAACGCTCGCCAATGCCGGGTCGATCACCCTGGCCAGCGGCGCCAGGTTGAGCCTCGCGCAGCTCAGCAACACCGGATCGATCGCGCTGGGCAGCGGGTACTTTTCCGTCTCCGGCACCATCAGCACGGGCCAACTCGGCGCCATCAGCGGCGGCCTCTTGTTGTTCTCCTGGGGCGCCAGCCTGGACAACACCGGGGCTGTCCTGACCGTCGGAACGTCCGGCGGCATCGGCGCCCTGGTGGTCGCCGGCGCCACCCTCACCGGCGGCACGCTGCTGAGCCTGGGCGGCCAGGCCAAGCTGGAGGCGAGCGGCCTCGGGCCGTCCGACTCCCGCGACGCCGTCCTGAACGGTGTCGTGCTCGCCGGCAATTTCGTCATGGCTTCCACTGCCAGCGACGCCAGCGTGGTGCTGCAAAACGCCACCATCCAGGCCATCGGGCCCGGCCACATGTCGGCGCTGATGGTATCCGGCGGTGAGCATATCCTATGGCCGGGGCTGACGATCGGCGGTACGGTCGCGGTGGACGATACCGTAATCAGACTCGACGGCGAGATATCGGTCGGCGGAACGCTTGTACTCGGGGCGAACACCAGCGTCACCTTCACCGGCAGTCTGGGCTCTGAGAGCGATATCGGCGGAACCGGCACGGTCAGCAGCGCGGGAACCATCGTCACCAGTGATGGCTCGCTCGCCCTTGGGGCCGGCAACTTCATCAACACCGGCACGATCACCCACCACCCGCTAACCTGGAATTATGCCACCACAGATCAAGGCACTCTGGAGCTTGACGGCACCAGCTTCAGCAATGCCGGCCTGATCGTGAATGCCGGCTACAGTTACGCCCCCGGCACCGCGGACTTCACCGCGCAAACCCTGACCAACACCGGCACCATCGTCAGCAACGCCGTCGGCACCGTCATCCTCGAGCCAGGCAGCGGCATAACCCTCAACAACGGCCTGATCGAGGCCGCCGGCGGTAATGTCGTGGTCCGTTCCGACCTGACCGGCTCGGGCACCCTGACGGTGTCGCAGGGCAGCACGGCCGAACTCGGCGGCCTCTACGCCGGCGACGACTTCGCCTTCACCGACGCCACCGGCCTGCTGAAATTCGACCTTCCCGGCGGCACCGCCGACGTGACCGGGTTCGCGCCCGGCGACATCATCGAATTGGTCGGCGTCAACGCCACGGTGCAGACCACCGGCACCCTGGTCACCGCGATGTCCGGTGGCAGGGTCATCGCCAGCTTCGTCATGCCGGACTTGCCGATCGGCAGCCACGTCAAGGCCAACCCGGACGGCGCCGGCAACACGCTGCTGACGCTGCCCGCCCGCCCCTTCGACTTCGCGGCCAGCGGGACCTCCGACATCCTGTTCCGCGATCCCGCCAGCGGCGCGTTCAGCGACTTCCTGCTGAACAACGGCCAGCCGACCTTCGCC
>CAIMEK010000560.1 GCA_903839965.1 uncultured Acetobacteraceae bacterium
CCGAGGAACCCTTGTCCAAGGCCGCCGCGTAGGTAAATACGGTACCGAATAGAGCCAACGCCAAACCCAGACTGCCGAGGATGACATATTTCCAGGCCGCTTCGAGGGAAGCGGGGGTGCGGTAGATGCCCACCATCACCACGGTGGTCAGCGTGGCCAGCTCCAGCGCCACCCACATCAGGCCGATGTTGTTGGCCACCAGGGCGAGGTTCATGCCGAACATCATCACCTGGTAGAGCGCGTGGTAGAAATGCAGGAAGCCCGGCGTGTGCCGCCCGCTGTGCAGCTCGTGGCCCATGTAGCCGGCGCTGAAGGCGGCGGTGGTGAAGCCGACGAAGGTGTTCAGCACGATGAACACTACGCTCAGGTCGTCGACCATCAGGTAGTCGCCCGGCGCCGGCCGGTAGTAGAACAGCAGCAGCGAGCACAGGAACCCCAGCAGGCTGGCCGCCACGTTCAGCCCCGACAGCAGCCGGTAGCCGGGCAGCAGCGCCAGCAGCAGGGCAGCGACCAGCGGCACCACCAGCACCGCCGCGACGGGATCGAAGCCGCTCACTCGCGCTCTCCCCGGTAGGCGTCGAGCGCCTGCACGTCCACGGTGTCGAACCGCTCGCGGATGCGGAACAGGAAGATGCCGATGACGATGAAGGCGACCAGCACGGAGAACGCGACGCTGAGCTCCACCACCAGCGGCATGCCCTGCGCGCCGGTGGCGGCCAGCACGATGCCGTTGTCGAGCGACATGAAGCCGGCCACCTGGCTGACCGCGTTGCGCCGCGTCACCATCATCAAGAGGCCGATCAGCACCACCGACAGCGCCAGCGCGATGTCTTCGCGCGCCACCGGATCGACGCCAGCGGTCACCGGCAGCATCACCTTGATCGACAGCGCGATCAGCACGATGGCGGCCAGCATGGTCAGCCCGGTGCCCACCACCGTCTCGATCTGGCGGTGGATGCCGAGGCGGAACACCATGCGGCGCAGCGCCATCGGGATGGCGATGGCCTTGAAGGCCAGCGCAATGGCGGCGGTGATGTAGAGCTGCGGCGCGTCATGCACCCAGGCCTGCCAGGCGACCGAGGCCGCCAGCAGCAGCGCGTGCAGCGCCAGCACGTTGATCAGCGCGAACAGCCGGTCCTGGTAGAGCATCGCCAGGCTCACCAGCACCAGCAGGCCGGCCAGCATGTGGGAAATGTCGAAGGCGAGACCGTGCATGTTCAGAGGCCTCGCGAGACGAACAGCAGCAGGGTGCCGAGCAGGCCCAGCATGAGCGCGATGCCGAGGAAGCCGGGCACGCGGAACACCCGCATCTTGGCGATCACGGTTTCGAAGATGGCCAGCGCGGTGCCGGCAACCGCCATCTTGCCCGCCCAGGCCGCCACGCCGATGCCGTAGTGAGCCATGCCGGACCCCGCCGGCGCCAGCCCCCAGGGGAAGAACACGCAGGCGATCAGCGAAGCGTACATCAGCAGCTTCAGCGCCGCCGCCCATTCCACCAGCGCCAGGTGGCGGCCGGAGTATTCCAGCACCATGGCCTCGTGCACCATGGTGAGTTCCAGGTGGGTCGCCGGGTTGTCCACCGGGATGCGGGCGTTCTCGGCGATGGCGACGATGATGAAGCCGATCAGCGCCAGCGCCAGCGAGATGCGCAGCCCGACCTGCGGCAA
>CAIMEK010000561.1 GCA_903839965.1 uncultured Acetobacteraceae bacterium
GGCGGAAACCCTCACCCGCGCCCGCCCGGCCCGTGGCGAATCACTCGGCATCGTCACCAACGCCATCGGCGCGGGCCAACTCGCCGCCGACGCGGCGTTGCGCGACGGGCTGCGCCTGGCCGTGCTGCCCGAGGCAACCCGCAAAGCCGTGCTCCAGCGGCTGCCCGACGCCTTCGCCCCGGGGCCGCCCACCGACGATATTGTCTATGTCGGCCCCGACGCGCCCGAAAAGCTGGCCGAGGCCGCCGCCCTGCTCGCCGAAGCCCGCGAGGTCGGCGGGGTGCTGGTGGTGCACGCGCCCACCGGGCCGGCGGACGCGGCCGGCATCGCCGCCATCGCCGTGGCGAGCGGGGCCCTGAAACTGCCGCTGCTGGTGGCCGCCATGGGCGAAACCACCGGGGCGGCGCATCGGCGCACGCTGGCCACCGCCGGGGTGGCCGTGTTCGCCTCCCCCGAGCAGGCCGTGCGCGGTTTCCTCCACCTCGTGCAGGACCGCCGCAACCGCGCCGCCGCGCGCGAACTGCCGGCACGCGACGTGCTGCGCTTCGCTCCCGACCAGGCCGAGGTCCGCCGCGCCTTCCGCGACGCCCGCGCGGCCGGGCGCACCACGCTCACCCAGGACGAAACCATGGGCGTGCTGGCGGCCTACGGCGTTCCGGTGGTGCCCGGCCGCTCCGTCACCACCGCGCAAGCGGCCGCCGACGCCGCCTTGCAACTCGGCTTCCCGGCGGTGCTGAAACGCCGCCGCATCGGCCGCCCCGACCCCGCCGCCAGGGGCGACCTGGTGCTCGACCTACGCGACGCCGCGCAGGTGCGCGCCGCCGCCACCCTCATGCTGGAGCGCCGGCCGGAAGGGGAGAACCCCGGCCTGCTGGTGCAGCGCCAGATCGGCCGCGCCCGCGAGTTGCTGATCGAGGTGAACGACGACGCCGCCTTCGGCCCCATCATTGCCTTCGGCCAGGGCGGCACCGCGGCCGCCTTCCTGCGCGACGCGGCACTCGATCTGCCGCCGCTCAACCTGCCGCTGGCCCACGCGCTGATCGGCCGCACCCGCATCGCCGCCACCCTGGGCGCGCTGCGCGACCGGCCGGCCGCCAATGCGGAAGCGGTGGCCGACACGCTGGTGCGGGTCAGCCAGCTCGTGGTGGACTTCCCCGAAATCGGCGAACTCACGATCAACCCGCTGTTCGCCGAGGCCGACGGCGTGCTGGTGGCCGATGCCTGGATCCGCTTGCGCGGCGACGGCGAACCGCCGGGCCGGCTGGCCATTCCGCCCTATCCCGCGGACCTCATCGGCAGCCACACGGCGAAGGGCCAGACTTTCACCATCCGGCCGATCCGCCCCGAGGACGCCGCCGCGCACGCCGAACTGTTCCGCCGGCTTACCCCGGAAGACGTCCGCTTCCGCTTCTTCTCCGCGATGCGCGAAATATCGTCCGAACAGATGGCCCGGCTGACGCAGATCGACTACGAGCGCGAAATGGCCTTCATCGCCGTGTGCGACGCCACCGGCGAAACCGTGGGGGTGGCGCGCCTGGTGCGCGACAGCAATGCCGGGGACGGCGAATTCGCCGTGGTGGTGCAGCCCGACATGAAGGGACGCGGCCTGGCCAGGCACCTGATGCAACGGCTGATGGCCTGGGGCGCCAGCCAGGGCGTGCCGGCGATGGTCGGCCAGGTGCTGGCGGACAACCACCCGATGCTGGGCTTCGTCCGCAGCATGGGCTTCACGCTGCACCGCACCCTGGGCGAAGAGGACATAGTGGAAGCGCGCATCGCCCTGCCGCGCCCGGCCGCCGAGGCGGCGAACTGAAGCCGGCTTCCCTTGCGCCGCCGGCAGGACCATATGACGCCGCAGCAAGGAGGGCCTCGCATGGCATCGAGCGGAGAGCCGGAACGCCCCCCGCAGGCGGGCGATAAGGACGCCGGCGGCCCACCCGCCGACCTCAGCCACGCCGGGGCAGTGGTTGACAAGGCGATCGAATACATGGCCGGCCAGAACATCAGCGACCTCGCCATCGCCTCCGCCCTGCTGGGCGGGGCCATCGGCATGCTGTCGCGCAGCCTGGGCGACCAGGCGATCATCGGCGTGCTGGACAATGCCATCGCCAGTGTAAGGGCCGGCGAACTGCACCGCATCGACGGCGCCAGCCGGGCATAGGAAGGCCAGGGCTCCGCCCCATAGGCGCGGAGATAAAAGAAATATCCTTTCTTGTCAGTTGGTTGGATTTCCC
>CAIMEK010000562.1 GCA_903839965.1 uncultured Acetobacteraceae bacterium
CCGAGCTTGTGGCGCAGTCGGGCGTTGTCGCGCTCCAACCGCTGGATGTGTCGCGCCGAGACATCCGGCTTGGGCCCCCGCCTTTTTGGCGCCAGCGCCGCCTGGTCGGCCACGCCGACCTGCTTGCGCCAGTTCGTGATCTGCGGATTCCGACGAAGTCGCCCGGGTGTACCGATATGAAGTCGCCCGGGGATTCCGAGACGATGTCGCCCACCTTTCCGATTTGATCTCGCCCGGGGGCGAGGCGTTCTGGCCGATTGGTTTTCTGGCATCGGGCAAGCCGCTTGGTCAATCTGGAATCGCGGCTTGAATCTGTTCTTCTGCTGCTGTTGCGGTTGCTGTGGGCATGTGGGCAACGCCCTTGCGTTGTCCAAGCGAAGCGGCATGTCCACAGCGCCACGGGCTCAGGCCTTTCGGGCGGATTGGCGGGTTCGGCGCAGGCTTTCGCCCGCGAGGTCGAGCCGATGGGCGTTGTGGACGAGGCGGTCGAGCACGGCGTCGGCGTAGGTCGGGTCGCCGATGAGGGCGTGCCACTGGTCGACCGGGAGCTGGCTGGTGACGAGGGTGGAACGGCGGCCATATCGGTCCTCCAGGATCTCCAGGAGGTCGTGGCGGGCGCCGGCATCGAGCGGGGCGAGGCCCCAGTCGTCGAGGATGAGCAGATCGACGCGACCGAGCGCGCGCAAGAGGCGCGGGTGGCGGCCATCGCCGCGGGCGAGCGCCAGATCGTCGAACAGGCGCGGGACGCGCTGGTAGAGGACGGAGCGATTGTCGCGACAGGCCTTGTGGCCGAGTGCGGAGGCGATCCAGCTCTTACCGACCCCGGCCGGACCGCAGATCAGCAGGCTGGCGTGATCGTCGATCCAGCGGCCCTCGACGAGCTTGGCGAACAGCGCGCGGTCGAGGCCGCGCGGGGTGCGATAGTCGATGTCCTCGACGCAGGCCTGCTGGCGCAGTTTGGCGTAGCGCAGGCGGGTGGCGAGCCGCTTGTCGTGACGCAACGAGGCTTCGCGTTCGAGCAGCAGCGCGAGCCATTCGGCGTGGCCGAGGCTGGCTGCATCGCCCGCAGCTTCGATGTCGACGAAGGCCTTGGCCATGCCGGTGAGGCCGAGCGCGTTGAGCCGGTCGAGGGTCGGATGGGTGAGCACGGTGTGATCTCCTAATTGTAGTAGCGCGGTCCGCGGATGTTGGAATGCAGGATCGGCGCGCCGTCCGCGGAGCGCTTGGGTGAAGGACGCCGATCGAGGTTGTTGGCGAGGATCGACTTGACCGAGCCATAGTTGCGCGCGCCGATGTCGATCGCCCGCGCGGCGGCGGCCTCCAGCCGCTCGCGCCCGTAGGACGCGGCGAGCCGGACAATGCCGAGGCAGGTGCGGAAGCCCTGCTCGGGGTGCGCGCGCTCGTCGAGGATGAGGTCGCACAACGCGCTGGTCGCCGGCCCGATCGCGGCGGCGTCCTGGCGGATGCGCTCGATGGTCCAGCCGGCGTAGCGCCGATGGCTCGACGCCATGTGCTCGGGCACGGTGGTGTGCTTGTGATTGCCGCTCATGCGCTGATGCGCGGCGATCCGCTCGCCCTTGTGGAAGATCTCGACGGTGCGGACGGTGAACCGCACCTCGACCTCGGCGCGCACGAAGCGATGCGGGACGCTGTAGTAATGCTTCTCCACCTCGACGTGGTAGTCGATGCTCACCCGGCGGATGCGCCATTCAGCGAAGACGTATGGGTCAGCCGGCAAGGCCTTGAGCGCCGGCCGATCGATCTCCTCGAGCAGCCTGCGGCGGGTCACGCCGAGCCGCCGGATCGAGCGTTCCTCGTTGAGCCTCGTGAGCAATTCGCCGATCGCCGCGTTGACCTCGGCAAGGCTGTGGAAGACGCGATGGCGCAGCCGGCCGAGAAGCCAGCGCTCGACCATCAGTACCGCCTGTTCGACCTTGGCCTTGTCGCGCGGGCGGCGTGGTCGCGCCGGCAGAATCGCGGTGCCGTAGTGCGCCGCCATGTCGGCGTAGCTGCGATTGATCTGCGGGTCATACAGGCAGGCCTTGACGACCGCGGCCTTGGTGTTGTCCGGCACCAGGAGTGCCGGTACGCCATCGATTGCCGCGAAGGCGCCGACGTGGCCGCTGATCCAGTCGGCGAGCCCTTGTGTCCAGGTCGCCTGCGCGTAGGTGAAGCTCGAGGCGCCGAGCACGGCGACGAAGATCTGCGCGTGCCGCAGCTCGCCGGTGAGGCGGTCGACCACCACCGGCACGCCGTCGCCCGCGTAGTCGACGAACAGCTTGTCGCCGGCCGCGTGCGACTGGCGCATCGTCACCGACAGGCGGCCCTCCCAGGCGCGGTAGAGCTCGCAGAAGCGCGAATACCGATACCCGCCGGGCTCGGTGGCGATGTACTCCTCCCACACGATCGACAGCGTCACGTGCTTGCGCTTGAGTTCGCGGTGCACGCTCGCCCAGTCGGGCTCGGCGACGCGCCGCTGGCCCTGGCGGCTACCGCAGCCGGCGCCGGCGAACAGCCGGGCTTCCAGGGCAGTATCCGTGAGATCGTCCGGCAAGGGCCAGGTCAGGCCCGCGGCCTCGCACCGCCGGATCGTCAGCCGCACCGTCGAGGGGGCAACTCCAACCCGCCGCGCGATCTCGCGGCTCGGCAGCCCAGCCGCCTTCATCCTGATCACATCGCGCACATGGCGCATCGCAAGCCTCTCCGTCGGCATCCAGGGTCCCTTTCGCAAAGCCGAAAGGCAGACCCTATGGAGGCCAGAAGAGGCCGCGTCACCCGGGCGACATCATCCCGGAATGGCGGGCGAGATCCTCTCGGAATGGGTGGACGAGATCATCTCGGAATGGTGGGCGACATCGAGCGGAATCAGCATGTAGTGGCTCTTCCATTTATATGCGCCGAAGATTTCGGTGAAAGCCGGAGACTGGATGGGCCGTCTCAGGCTGGCCCGAAATCCGTCCCCTTCTATTAGCTCCGGCATGTTCAGCACGACGACGGCGCAAGCGCGATGGTTCTTCGAGACATAATGCCGAACGGAAGCGTAGATGGAGGCGTCGAACGATTTGGCCAGACGGATTGGCGTCCATATCTCAAAGGGCTGACCTTCGGCCATGTCTCGGAACGTATCGAGTTGGAAGAGCACCTCGGAAGCGAAAACATTTGCCTCGCGATCGAACATATCGGCCGCCTCTGGATCAAGCGCCTTCTCGCAGTCCTCTACGACGGCATACATGGGCCGCTGCCAAGGCATAAAGCCGTGACCCGATTCATGGAGCCTAACAAACCGCTTTTTCACTGCCATCAAAGTCTGATCGAGAAAAATCAGACCTGCTGTGGCATGGAA
>CAIMEK010000563.1 GCA_903839965.1 uncultured Acetobacteraceae bacterium
CACCCAGATCACCACCGTGCAGGACGGCAAGGTCTGGCTGTTCGGCGTCATCGAGCACTGGAACGCCGAACTGGTCGGATGGCACGTGGCCAAGCGGGGAACACGTTTCGAGGCCACCCAGGCCGTCAGCAGGGCGGTCCGCAAGGAGTTCGGCCACCTCAGCCCCGGCCGTCGCTGGCGTTGAACACGGCCGCCAGCGGTTCCGACCTGGACAGCATGGGGCGCCCGTCCGGCCCGACCGAAAGCTGGCCCGCGACCAGCCGCGCCTGGCTTTGCAGCGCCGAGTCGTCAAGCGAGCGGACGGTTGCCACGGTACGCCACGCCACCGCTGCCGCCGCGAGCATGACCGATGCGAGCATGACCGCGGCCAGCCGCCACGCCAGCCGGCGCGTAAGGTACCACCCGGGCGGCCGCGCTGCCCCCGTCATGCCTTCGCCAGCAGGTAGCCGACGCCGCGGATGGTGTGCACAACGACTGCCGCGCCGGAGTCCTGCAGCCGGTGCACCAGGACTTCGACGGCGTTCGGGCTGATCGGGTTGTCGAAGCCGTACAGTCCTTCCTCGATCGACTCGCGGGGCACCACGCTGCCCTGCCGGCGCAACAGCAACTCCAGCAGCGAGGTTTCGCGCAGCGACAGCGCGACCGCTTCCCCGTCAACGGCGACCTCGCGGGTTGTCGTGTGCAGTACGAGGTTGCCGAGTTGCAGGTCCACGCCCAGCACCGTGTTGGACCGGCGCAACAGGGCACGCACCCGCGAGATCAGCTCGTCCATGTGGAACGGCTTGATGACGTAGTCATCCGCTCCGGAGTCGAGGCCAGTGACCCGGTCTTCCGGCGTGTCGCGGGCCGTGAGGATGAGCACGGGCAGGCCGCTTTTGCGCCGGCGTAGGGTCCGCAGGATGGTTAATCCGTCCCCGTCGGCCAGGCCGAGGTCGAGGATGAGCACGTCATAGGCCACCAGGCGCAGTTGCTCCTCGGCTTCGGCGATGCCGCTCACGACGTCGCCCGCAAATCCGGCGCGCTCCAGGGCGCGCTCCAGGGCGTTGTGCAACAACCCGGCCAGTGCGGGTTCATCCTCGACGATGAGTAGACGCATCATGCTTCGTCCTGCTGCTCGTTCCGTCCACACCACGTCGGCCATCGCGGAGGAGCAAACGGCAGACTCAGCTTGGGCTGGTGCCCATCAAACCGGCAGCAGGCCACGCCGCCTACGTGAGCTTAAATTCGTCGTCGCCCATCTGCCTCCGCGGTGTTGACTTCGGCGATTTTCGACGTGGCTTGCGAAGACTTGGTGGGGTTGGCGCGGCAGTGGACGGTGTGATGCCAGCGATCGCCGCATCGGCCAGACACCCGAGCCAGCCGAGCGGGTCGTTGGCGTTTTCGTCGTTCGACCCCGGAGGGCCGCTGGCCACGCCACACATGACCGGCGCGAGGATGACCGCGTAGAGCAGCCCGGGGCTCAGCGGGCGCATCTGGTGGGCGTCGACGAACCGCTTGGCCCATGCCGCGAGGATCTCCCCGAGGCGGACTTCCAAGGAAGGGATCGAAGGCCCGTCCGGCTCGACGACATGCGGCGCCAGGGCGGCGATGACCTTGCGGTCGGTCGGATGCCTTACGTTCCATTCATGGCAGGTGTTGATCAGTTGCCGCACAGCGTAGTCGCGCGTGATGCGTTGGTCGTGGATGGCCTCCTCCACTAAGGCGATGAGCCTACCTGCCGCGACCTTGTAGACAGTCGCGGCTAAACCACCCTTGCTGCCGAAGTAGTGGCAGATGCTGCCAATGGCCGCGCCGGACGCCTTGGCGACGGCATGCAGGTCGGTTTGCTCGTACCCCCGCTCGGCAAACAGCGCGGCCGCGGCATCTTCGATCCGGGCCCGCTTGGTGGGGCTGTCGCGAGTGGGGCTGGTCATGCGGGAAGAATGTAGAATTGAGTTCTAGTTGTCAACTCTAGTTTTTGTTTCTATTTTAGCCATTTCAAAAATACCCAGTCCACGACAAGCACAATTGCAGGGGCGACTCCCGCGAAAGGTCGTGAAGGCAGGGTGGGCTCGCGATGAAGCCCCTCCCCCCCCGCCCCCGGACGCAGGCGATTGACACTTCAGCGGTGCTCAACCCGAGCATCACCGGTGTGCAGACGTCTGCCCCGACCAGCGCTGCCATCCCCGACGCTTTGCGGGTTCTGGCGCGCTTGCTCGGCCGGCAGGCGGCGGCGGAGTGGCTGGCCTCGAACTCAGCCACTGCAAATCCTGGAGGAAACCCAGACCATGGTTAAGCCGCTCACGCCGGCCGTGCAGCGCCGCGCTCCTCTGCTCTCAGTCGACCAGGTGGCCAATCACCTGAACGTCTCGTCGAAGACGATCCGTCGCAAGGTTGACAGCGGTGAGCTCCCCGTCATCCGGCTCGGCCGCTTGCTCCGCTTCTCCGAGAACGACGTTTCGGCGTATCTCTCAAGTATGCGTAGGTAGTCCACCTATGTCCATATTTGTCAGTATCTGACTATATGCGTGACGTTCTTCGTGAGTGCTCCACAAATGACTTGTAACGGCTTTTTATGCTCGAGTAATCACGATTTTCCACTACAGTCTCACTCCGTCCCAGCGAGGCCACCGATGTCCAATCGTACGCTCTCAGATAAGCCGGGCGATGCTCCCAGCCAGCTCACCCTGGCCGACCTACTCGACAAAATCACCGCCGATGAGACGATTCCCCATAAGCGCCGCCAGGACATCTCCTCTGCCCTGCGCATGGTGGGGAAAATCATCGGTAGGCCGCTCGCGGAATGCCCCGCCCAGCCGGGGTGGCTGCGCGCACGGCTCAAGGCGTTCTCCCCTGCGATGGCTGACCTCTCGACCGCCCGCTGGCGCAATATCCTCAGCCTCACCCGGTTCGCGCTCCAGCAGGCCGGACTGTTGCAGATGCCCGGGCGCCATCGCGAGTCGCTCAGCCCCGAGTGGGCGGCTCTCTTCGCCCTCATCACCGACCGGCGGATCCAGTCAGGCCTGTCCCGTTTCGGCCGCTATTGCGGCGCCAGGGGCATTGATCCACAGGAAGTTGACGATACCCTGATGGCGCGGTTCCTCGACGACCTCAGCGAGGCTGCTCTCGTCGACAAGCCGCGCAATATTCATCGTATGACCTGCTGCTTGTGGAATAAAGCGGCGTCGGCCTTCCCGACCTGGCCGCAGCAGGTTCTGACGGTACCGGACTACCGCAAGCACTATGCGCTGGCGTGGACCATCTTTCCGGCCTCGCTCAAGGAGGACGTCGACGCCTACCTCAAGTGTCTCACGGGGAAGGACGTTCTCGCCGAAATCTATTTCCGCCCCCTGCGGCCGATCTCAATTGAGAACCGGCTGAAACTCCTGCGCGCCTATGTCTCGGCGCTCGTCCAGCACGGCTACGATCCGCAAAGTCTGAAAACCCTCCACGACGTCGTCGCGGTCGACGTCTTGAAGCACGGACTTCGCGTCTTCCTCGACCGGGCTGGCGGCAAAACCGCTTACATTAACGAGGTGGCCTATGTGATTACCGCGGTTGCCCACTATTGGGTGAAAGTCGACCCGAAACACCTCGAGCAACTGAAAGAGCTATGCAAACGGCTGAAATCGCGTGAGGTCGGTATGACCGACAAGAACCGCTCGCGCCTGCGGCAATTCGACGATCCCGAGAACGTTCGCCGGCTCCTGGCGCTCCCGGCGAAGCTGGTCGCTGACGCACGCCGCGCTGGCAAGCCCACCTGCGACACCGCGCGGATGGTCCAGGTTGCCCTGGCCTTGGAGCTGCTGCTCATGATCCCGCTGCGGCTGAAAAACCTGGGCGAGATCAACATTGAGCGGCACCTCGTGTGGTCGTACCGTGGCGTGGTCCAGCTCACGATCCCCGGCGACGAGGTCAAGAATGTGGCGGATATCGAAGCCTTGGTCCCGCCGCAGGCTGTGCACTTGTTGGACACCTACATCCGTGACTACCGCCCATTGCTGATCGACGGCCCGTCTTCGGCGCTGTTTCCCGGCAAAGCCGGCGCCTCGAAGACATTGCAGACGCTGCGCCTCCAGATCGTCAAGGCGGTGGAGCGCCATTGTGGCCTGCAGGTCAACCCACATCTGTTTCGCCACATCGCCGCCAAGCTGTACCTCGACGCGAATCCCGGGGCCTACGGCGTCGTACGCCTCCTGCTGGGCCATAAATCGATCGAGACGACAATCAAATTTTACTGCGGCATGGAGACCGCGTCGGCGTTCCGCCAGTACGACGCACACATCCTGAAGTTGCGCCAGCAACCGGCCTGGCACAGCGTACCCACGGGGGCTGTCGGTCCGTGAACAAGCCCCTCGATCCGAAAAAGGATCCTGCCCGCCACGTTCTCAAAGCCGATGCCTGGCCGGCAGCCGACCAGCAAGCATGGCGAGATGCCTGCTCCGCTGGTGACCTCCTTGATGGCACCGGCCTTGCGGCCGGGTGGGCGGCCCAGACGCGGGCCGCCGTCGTCAAGGCCTATGGCCGTTGGCTTGGCTGGCTGGCGCGCCAGGGCCTTCTCGATCCGGCTATCGGCCCCTCCGATCGCGTCGGGCAATCCGTCGTCGCAAGATATATCGCCGACCTCCAGGTGTCAGTCGCCCCGAACACCGTGGTCATGTATCTGAGCTACCTCGCGATGGCCCTCCGGGCGATGGTTCCGTCCGCCGACCATCGCTGGATCCGCGAGGCCACCGGCCGTCTCAAGGCGCAGGCAACGCCGGTGCGTCACAAGCGGCATCTGCTCGTGGCGTCGGAGGACCTGTTCCGCTATGGCCGCGAGCTAATGATCGAGGCAGATAGCTCCGCCGACCTGTCCGATTATCGACGTGCCACAAATTTCCGGGACGGCCTGATCATCGCATTATGGGCAACTCGGCCGATCCGCCGGGGAAATTTCGCATCGATCGAGATCGACCGGCATCTCGTCCGGAACGGAGCCGGCTATCGCCTGCAATTCGAACCCACCGAGCCCAAGACTTACGGGCCGATAGACTTCGCCATTCCGGCCGCGCTGTCCCCGTTCTTTGACCGATACCTCTTGCATTATCGCCCGATGCTCAATGTAAACACAGGTCATTGGGCAGGTGCGCGGGTTCTGGTCCCGGCAGGTGCACACTTGTGGGTATCGAACTACGGCTCCGCGATGAGCGCGGGCGCCATCTACGATCGGGTGACCAAATTGACCAAGGCAAAGTTTGGCCAGCCGATTAATCCCCACCTGTTCCGAGACTGCGCCGCCACCTCCATAGCAATCCAGGACCCCGGGCACGTGCGCATCACCACGAGCGTTCTCGGCCATACCAGCCTGCGCACCTCGGAACGGTACTACAATCATGCCAGCTCCCTGATCGCGATGGAGCGCCATCAGGCGAATGTCTTGGCCCTGCGCCGAGGTGGCCGACCGAGCGTTTCTGCCGAGTCGCGTCATACCAGTCGCCCCGAGGAATGATCCCATGCGTGTCGTCATCTATGCCCGCTATTCGTCCGACCAGCAGCGCGATGCTTCGATCGACGACCAGTTGCGTATCTGCCGTGTCCGGGCTGAGCGTGAGGGGTGGACTATCGCGGAAACGTTCACCGACCATGCCATCTCCGGCGCCACGCTGTTGCGCCCTGGCTATCAGGCGCTGCTGGCGTATCTGCGCGGCCCGGGGGCGGAGATTGTTCTGGCCGAGAGCCTGGACCGCTTCTCGCGCGACCAGGAGCACATCGCCGCCTTCTATAAGCAGGCCAGTTTTGCTCGGGCTCGCATCTTCACCCTCGCCGAGGGCGAGGTGTCTGAACTCCATATTGGTTTTACTCAGGAGGCGGTAGCTTGGCCGACCTGGAACGGACAAAGACATAGACCACGACTGGTATCTCCGATCCGGCGTGTCGCCTTACCTGGCGACCGCTGAGTAAGGGCACGATGGGAGCCCTTTACTTGAAGGACCTCGCGGCCAAGACCCACCGCGGCCTTGAAGGTCGCGTCCGCGCCGGCCGCTGCGTCGGCGCGCCGCCCTACGGCTATCGTACCGTCCGCCGCACCGCTCAGAACGGCGAGCCTGAGCGTGGCCTACGCGAAATCGATGAAGCCCACGCGATCGTCGTCCGCCGCATCTTCGATGCCTATGCCGCTGGAGCATCTCCCTGCAGCATCGCGCGCGCGCTCAACGATGAGGCCGTCGTCGGCCCGACCGGCGGCATATGGAACGAAATTGCTATTCGCGGCCGCGCCCAGCGTGGCGACGGCCTGTTGCGCAATCCGCTCTACGCCGGCCGTCTGGTCTGGAACCGGCTGCACAATACCAAGGACCCCATCGATGGAACCCGTGTCCGCAGGCTCAACGCGGAAGCGGATCTCGTCGTGCACGAAATGCCCGAGCTTGGTATTGTTGACGCTGCGCTCTGGCAGCGCGTGCAGGTTCGTCTGAAACAGGAAGCTGCCCCGGCTGCGCCAGCCGACGCGCGTTCGCCCTCGGGACGCTTCTGGGAACGCCGCCGTCCGCGCCACTTGCTCAGCGGCAAGGTGATCTGTGGCGTGTGCGGGCGGACCTTCTTTCGCGTTGGCAAGGACTATTTGGCTTGCTTTGCTGCGACCCAGCACGGCTGCATCAACACCACCCGGCCGCGCCAGTCCCGTCTCGAGGCTCAGGTGCTGGATGCGTTGGGGCGCCAGTTCATGCAACCCGATCTGGTTGCGGCGTTTATTGATGAGTTCACCACCGCCTGGAACCAGACGCTCGCCCAGGTGGTCGGGAACGCCAGCCAGAACCACCGAGAGTTGCAGATCGTTGAGCGGCGTATCACCAACCTCATCGATGCTTTGGCCGACGGCGTGCGCGCCATGGACATCCAAAAGCGTCTTGGCGATCTTGAGCAACGCCGCGCTGAACTTGCCACCGCGCTGGCCGCGCCCTCTTCGGTCGTGCCGGTGATGCCCGCAAACCTGGCTGTGGTTTATCGAGAGAAGGTCACCCGGTTGCGTCAGGCCCTGTCCGGCCCCGATCATACGGAAGTGCTCGAAGCCGCCCGGGCACTCATTGATAGGATCGTCATCACCCCGCCGGCCGATCCCGGCGAGCCACCGGACATCGAGCTCATCGGGGACCTAGCCAATATGCTCAAGGCCGGGGGCTTCCAAACCACATCCTCGGAGGAAACGACGGTTTCCAGCCAAATTTCGGCCATGTCCGAGAGTTCGGTAAAAGGGGGGCTGCGGGCTCTGCCCCCTGGACCCCCGCCAGGGGTCGGGCGACCCCTGGACCCGGCTTCACTTGGAGGGTCTTGGCGAGAGGGGGGTTAGGAGATGC
>CAIMEK010000564.1 GCA_903839965.1 uncultured Acetobacteraceae bacterium
ACATGGACCATCGAGATCGTCAAACGGTCGGATGCTGCCAAGGGCTTTGTATTGCTGCCCAGGCGTTGGGTGGTCGAACGCACCCTCGCCTGGCTGAACCGCAATCGGCGCCTGGCCAAGGATTTCGAGGCAACCGTAGAAAGCGCAGTGACTTGACTTTACATCGCCAGCGTCAAGCTGATGTCCCGCCGTCTCGCCCGGGTCTGATCCCGCATGAACAGACAATATCATAAACAAAATCAAATCAGTACGTGTTGCCGAAGCGATCCGAGTCAGACTCTTACGCTCCCGCTCCTATTCTTCGCTGAGCGTGCAACAACGTCCTAACCTGAGTATCGCACCATCATCGAGTAAATGTTACCTATTTGGCGGCCAGGTTAATGATGTGAAGCGGATCATTGGCAGGTGACGTTTTCGGCAATGCGCAAACATGATATTGGCTCTATTGGCTGGCCCTCGGATCCACCGGACCAGATTAGGAGCTTGCACATGGAAAACCGCCTACTCGGCAGTACGGGTCTCAGTGTTTCCGTCATGGGGTTCGGTTGCGGCGCGGTCGGCGGGCTGATGGTACGCGGCGCCGCCGTGGACCAGGAGCGGGCCGTTGCTCGCGCTGTGGAATTGGGCATTACCTATTTCGACACCGCGCCCGCCTATGGCGACGGCGTATCGGAAATCAACCTCGGACGGGTACTGGCCCGGCTGCACCCGGACATCGTCCTGGGCACGAAATTCCATGTGGTCGCAGGGGGATCGACGAGTGGGATTGAGGCGTCGATCGCTGCGTCGCTGGAGGCAAGCCTGCGTCGGCTGGGCCGGGATCATGTCGATCTGTTGCAGTTGCACAACCCGATCGCGGCGAGCGGTGCCGGGACCGTTCCCCCAGATCTGGTGATTGCGCATGTATTGCCCGCGCTGGTTCGGTTACGGGCGCAGGGTAAATTTGGCTTCGCGGGTTTCACCTCGATCGGAGAGACCATGGCACTGCAACGTGTGATCGCCAGTGAAGGAGTTTCGACGGCGCAGGTACCCTTCAACCTGCTCAACCCCAGTGCGGGACGCGGCGTCGGCGCTGGCTACCCAGCCCAGGATTACGCCAATCTAATAGGCCGGGCGCAGACGGCAGGCCTTGGCGTCATCGGCATTCGGGTACTGGCGGGCGGTGCATTGAGCGGGTCTGAGGCTCGGCATCCACTCGGGGCTGCGCGCGTCGAGCCGATCGGCTCGGGCAAGGACTACCGCACCGATGTGCATCGCGCCCGCATGTTTGCGGCACTGGCCCACGAGGCCGGTATGGCCGGGTCGGCCGAACTGGCCATCCGGTTCGCTATTTCGCATCCAGCAATAAGTACCGCGATGGTCGGGCTGTCCACCTTGGAGCAACTCGAATTCGCGGCCGCCGCGGCGCAGCGGGGTTGCCTTCCCGCCTCCGTGCTGCAACGCATCGTCGACGTTCAGGACGGAATGCCGGATGAGCCGGGCTGACAAGCTGCCAAGCCACGTCGACCGGCCAGCGGTCAACGGTATCACTGGAGCAAGGGGTTCAATGGCAGAGAAAGTAGCCGTTATTACGGCCGGCGGCACCGGGATGGGCGCGGAGGCAGCGCGTCGGCTTGCGCGCGATGGCTATCGCATAGCGATCCTGTCTTCGTCCGGCAAAGGTGAGGCGCTCGCGGTCGAGTTGGGCGGCGTCGGTGTGACCGGGTCCAATCAGTCTCCCAACGACCTCAAGCAACTTTTCGATACAGCGCTGGCGCGGTGGGGCCGTGTTGACGTGCTGGTCAACAGTGCCGGCCATGGTCCGCGCGCTCCCTTGCTCGATCTCACCGATGAGGACTGGCATCGGGGTCTGGAGGTCTACTTCCTAAATGTCGTTCGGCCGACCCGGCTTGTCGTGCCGGTGATGCAGAAGCAGCGGTGCGGTTCGATCATCAACATCTCGACGTTTGCTGCCTTCGAACCCGATCCTGCCTTCCCCACCTCGGGCGTGTTTCGGTCCGGCCTGGCTGCCTTCACCAAGCTGTTCGCCGACAGGTATGCCGCCGACAATATCCGCATGAACAATGTGCTGCCGGGTTTTATTGACAACTTTCCGGTGCAAGACGAGGTCCGTGCCCGCATTCCCATGGGGCGGTACGGCAGCACCAAGGAGATCGCCGACACGATCGCCTTTCTGGCTTCCGACGGCGCCGGCTACATCACGGGGCAGAACCTCCGTGTGGACGGCGGCATCACGCGATCGGTCTAAGCCACGTAGCGATTCCATGTAAGGGAAAGAGATCAATGGACGACAACAGGATTATGTCTGGCCTGCGAGGCAAGGTTGCGTTGATCACCGGCGCTGGTGGAATGAAGGGCGTCGGGCGCGCTGTCGCGGTGAAACTTGCCCGACTCGGCGTGGACCTGGCGTTGAGTGATGTGAAGCTGAAACCCGAGGACATGCACCCCAATCAGGTGCGCGCAGCGTGGGGCGGCATCGACAGCGTCGCAGAAGAGGTGCGCGCATTTGGCGTTCGGTGTCTCCCTGTCTATTGCGATCTGGGCGACAGCAGTCAGGTCAGGACCTTGGTAAAGCAGACGGTCGAGCACTTCGGTCAGATCGATATTCTGGTCAACAATGCCCGCGCCATTATGGGAAAGGACAGGGTACCAGTCACGGAACTTTCCGAGGATGTCTGGTGGCACTTTCTGACAATCAACCTGACGGCGCCGTTTATCCTTACCAAAATGGCGGCGCAAGAAATGATCCGTCGAGGTAAGGGCGGGCGAATTATTAACATCGGCTCGGACACCTCGAAACGAGCCACTTCCATGGGCGCTGCCTATGGGGCGACCAAACAGGGACTGGTGGCACTGACTCAAGCGGCGGCTCAGGACCTGGCGCCTTTCGGGATAACCGTAAACTGCCCTTGTCCCGGGAACATCAACACCGACCGCCTCAGTTACTGGGAACGCAGCCAGGCGGAAGCTAGCGGCGTATCGCTTGCGGAATTCAGGGCCGGCATCGTCAGGGCAGGAGCGGCCGGCACTCCGTTGGGAAGAATCGCGGAGCCCGAGGATGTGGCAAACCTCGTTGCCTTTCTGGCATCCAATGAGGCAAGCTTCATCACCGGCCAAGCCTACAATGTCAACGGAGGTCTTCTGTTCCACTAGACCACATGTTCGCCTGAGACCGGGGCGACTGGAGGTGACCCGTCTCACAGTATGCAGGTTTTCGAGGGTTGCGCCGGACGGCCGGTGCCGAGCCTGATGCATAGGAGACGGGTCATGGACAAGCCTATCACCTAC
>CAIMEK010000565.1 GCA_903839965.1 uncultured Acetobacteraceae bacterium
CCGTGAGCCCGAAGCCGGCGGCCAGCCGGGCGGCGAGGGTGCGGTCGGCGGGGTCGGGGGTGACGTCGTTGAGCCGCAGCAGGAAGGCCTGCGCCCGCTCCTGCTCGCCCCAGCTCACCAGCCAGGCGGCGCCGCGCGCCAGTTCGCGGCCGGCGAATTCCAGCGCCCGCTCGGCGTCGGCGGGCGGGTCCGGCGTGGCGACGATGCGCGCCGCCGGGGTCTGGCCGAGCGCGAGCGCGGCAAGCTGGCCATAGAAGGTCGAGGGATACGCGGCGGCGGCCTCATATTCGGCGCGCGCCGCCTTGTCGTCCCGTTGGGCCGCCAGGGTGCGGGCCAGCCAGAAATGCGCCCGCGACTGGGTGATGGTGGCGTTCGAGGCGGCGGCCAGGGCACGGAAATGCGGCAGCGCCCGGGCCGGGTCATTCAGTTTGGTCAACGCCACGTAGCCGGTCAGGAACTCGGCATCCAGCATGCCCTCGCCGCTGGTCTGCGCGTGCCCGGCGGCAAGCGCGTAGGCCCCTTCGGCGTCGCCCTGGCGCAGCCGCCGGCGGGCCAACAGGTTGCGCTCGGCCCAGAAGGCGGCGGCGCGCTCCGAGGGCGCGCTCCGCTCGGCGGCGGTGCCCGATGCCTTCCACAGCGCCAGCGCATCGTCGTCCAGGCCGGCACGGCGCAGCCAGCGCACCTGTTCCAGCACGAGGCCGGGGTCGCGGCGGTCCGCCTCAGGCAGCCCGGCGACCATGGCGGGCGCGTTGGGGTCGTCGCGCCGCAGCGCCAGCCGCGCCTCGGCGCGCGGGTGGTCGGCGGCATCCAGGCGGACGGACTGGCGCTGGGCGGCGGCGGTGTCGGTCCAGGCCAGCCGGTCGAACCGCGCCCATTGCTCCGCAGGGGTGACCGCCTGGGCCCAGCGCTGCATGAAGCGGGTTTCCCAGACGGCGTCGGCGGGGCCGGCGATCCAGGCGCGCCGCGCCATGGCGGTGCCCTCGGCGGCGCGCCCCTGCTGGGCATAGGCCTCGGCGCACCGCCCCAACGCCGCCGCGGAGGCGACGGCGAACGGCCTGGCGCGGTCGCACTCGGCCGCCGCGGTGGCGTCGTCGGGCTCGGCCGCCAGAGCGACGTCGCGCCGGCGCGCCAGCGCGGACTGCAGCGGCCAGTCCGGGCTGTCCGCCATGAAGGCGGTGATCTCGTTCACGGTGGCCGCACCCGGGTCGAGCAGCCGGTACCAGGTGACGAGCTTGCGGGCCACCGGGTCGGGCAGCCGCGCGGCGGCCGCCTCGGCCTCGCTCCACCGGCCGGCGCGGATGGCCTGCATCATGTCCTGGGCGGCGGCCGGCACGGCGGCCAGCAGGCCCAGCAGCAGCACACCGAATCGGAGTCGTAAGCAGCGCATGCCCGCTTGTACAGGGCTTGGCCTTGCGACGCATCAACTGCGCGCTTAGCCTGCCCCCTGCGCAATGCCGCCAACCGCCGCGCGGAGGTCATCCATGTTCAAAGGGTCGTTCGTCGCCCTCATCACCCCCATGCGTCCCGACGGCTCGGTCAACGAGGACGCCTTCGCGTCGTTCGTCGACTGGCAGATCCGCGAGGGCACGCACGGCGTGGTGCCGGTGGGCACCACCGGCGAGAGCCCGACGCTGAGCCATGCCGAGCACAAGCGGGTGGTGGAAATCGCCGTCGCGGTCGCCCGCGGCCGGGTGCCGGTGATCGCCGGCGCCGGTTCCAACAGCACCGAGGAGGCCATCGACCTCACCCGGCATGCCAAGCAGGCCGGCGCGGACGCGGCCCTGATCGTGACGCCGTACTACAACAAGCCCACCCAGGAGGGCATGTACCTCCACTTCACCGCCATTGCCGATGCGGTGGACCTGCCGATCATCATCTACAACATCCCCCCGCGCAGCGTGATCGACATGAGCGTGGAGACCATGGCGCGGCTGGCCAGGCACCCGAACATCGTCGGCGTGAAGGATGCCACCGCCAACCTGGTGCGCCCGCTGCACACGCGGCGCGCCTGCGGCGAGGCGTTCTGCCAGATGTCGGGCGAGGACCACACGGCGATCTCCTTCCTGGCCGCCGGCGGCGTGGGCTGCATCAGCGTCTCCGGCAACGTGGCGCCGCGGCTGTGCAGCGCCATGCAGACCGCCTGGGCAGAGGGCAACCTCGCCGAGGCGATGGCGATCCAGAACCGGCTGCTGGTGCTGCACGACGCGATGTTCTGCGAGACCAGCCCGGGGCCGGTGAAATTCGCCGCCAGCCTGCTCGGCCACACCAGCGAGAAGTGCCGCCTGCCGCTGGCGCCGTGCAGCGAGCCCACCAAGGCCCGCGTGCGCGCCGCCATGACCGAGGTCGGCCTGCTGAACTGATCAGTCCCTGGCCGACCCCGCCCCGGCGTCGGCGGTCTCGCGGGCCGCCGGGGCGGCGCTGACCGCCTCGGAGCGGAACGTCGTCCTGAGGTGGTTCGCCAGCCGCAGCGCGAGCGCCACGATCGTGATCGTCGGCATGTCGCAGCCGACGGTCGGCAGCACCGC
>CAIMEK010000566.1 GCA_903839965.1 uncultured Acetobacteraceae bacterium
GCGGTGCTGCCGACCGTCGGCTGCGACATGCCGACGATCACGATCGTGGCGCTCGCGCTGCGGCTGGCGAACCACCTCAGGACGACGTTCCGCTCCGAGGCGGTCAGCGCCGCCCCGGCGGCCCGCGAGACCGCCGACGCCCAGCCAGAGCGTGCTCACGCTGACTGGAAATAGCTGGTGTGGCGGAGGAAGTTGCCGCACTCGTCGGGGGTGAAGCAGTCGGTGAGCGGCCTGGGGGCGTTCCGGACTGCCTCGACCGTGCGGATGGCGCAGGCCCGCAGATGTGCTTTCAGCTTTGCGCAGGCCATTTCGATCGGGTTCAGATCGGGGCTGTAGGCGGGCAGGTTGGTCTTGATCCAGGTCTCGTCGATGAAGACCAGCCTGCGTGGCGCCAGGCCGGGCTGCTTGTCGCGCCATTCGTGGCGCGCTTTGGCGACATCCGGCCGGCTCTGCTCGGCGGCATGCAGCGACTTTTTATACGTCAGCTCAAGCTCCGTCAGCGTCCCGCCCGTCCGCTGCCGGCGGCTCAACACCTTCGAAACGCAGGAGACGTCCGCCGGGTTCGATATACGCCGCCTGCGCCCGATGAGCGGCGATTGCGAGAGAGCATCGCAATGGGTTGCGGATTGGGCGAACGTCGACGCCGATAAACAGCGCGTGTAGCGGCGCGGGAATTGCGGCAGCCCACCCATCTCGCGGCCAATCCGGATTACTGTCCTGGCAGGGCGGTGCTGACCAAGGACCTGGGATGGACCCGACGAAAATCGGCAAATACGAAACCCGCGGCACGTTGGGCCGCGGTGGCGTGGGCCTGGTCTACGACGGCTGGGACCCGGTCATCGCGCGCCGGGTCGCGATCAAGACGGTGCGCCTGCCTGCGACCGCTGACGCCGAAGCGGCAGAAACGCTGGCCCGCTTTGAGCGCGAGGCAAAGGCAGCAGGGCGGCTGAACCATCCGAACATCGTCGGCGTGTTCGACAGTGGCGAGACCGCCGAAGCCGCTTTCATCGTCATGGAATTCATCGACGGCCGATCCCTCAAGGCGGTGCTGGACGGGCACGAGCCGCTGCCACCCGCGGAGATCGCGCGGGTGATGACGTCGCTGCTGGCGGGCCTGCAGTACAGCCACGACAACGGCGTCGTGCACCGCGACATCAAGCCGGCGAACATCATGCTCACCGCCAGAGGGCAGGTGAAGATCGCCGATTTCGGCATCGCGCGGATCGAAAGCAGCAACATGACGCAGACCGGCGCGGTCATGGGCACGCCGGCCTACATGTCGCCCGAGCAGTTCATGGGGCAGCCGGTAGACGGGCGCACCGCCATCTATTCGGCCGGCGTGGTGCTGTTTGAAATGCTCACCGGCGAGCGGCCGTTCGACGGCGGCATGACCAGCATCATGCATAAGGCACTGAACACCTCTCCTCCGCGTCCTTCCGAGCTTTCGCTCATCGCACCGCCGGGGTTCGACGCAGTGGTTGCGAAAGCGATGGCGAAGCGGCCGGAGGACCGTTTCAGCAGCGCCGCGGCGTTTGCGGAGGCCTTGCGCGAGGCCATGGACGCCGCTGCGGTGAGCGCCGACGATGACGGTGCCACGCTGGTGGCAGCCCGACCGCCAGCGGCGCCGGCGCGCGCGGCACCGGTCGAATCGGTGCCGATCGAGACGGCGACTGCAATGCCGAAGCGATCGTCCGCCCCGGCGATCGCCGCGCTCGCAGC
>CAIMEK010000567.1 GCA_903839965.1 uncultured Acetobacteraceae bacterium
CGGCGTGCGGGCGGCCGCCGGGCGCGGTGACGGCGCGGCCGACCACGCGGCCGTCGCGTACCAGCACGCAGCCGACCGAGGGATTGGGCCAAGCATTGCCAAGGCCCCGCTGCGCCAGGCCCAGCGCGGCCCGCATGTGTGCAAGATCGTCCATCCGACCGGCTATGTGGGCTCGCCGAGTTCGCCAAGGAAGGTCTCGAAATCCTTGGCCTCGCGGAAGTTGCGGTAGACCGAGGCGAAACGGACATAGGCGACCGCGTCGACCTCCTTCAGGGTCTCCATGACCAGCTCGCCGATCTGCTTGCTGGGGATGTCGGTTTCGCCGGAGGCTTCGAGCTGGCGGACGATGCCGTTGACGATGCGCTCGATGCGTTCCTCCTGCACCGGGCGCTTGCGCAGCGCGATCCGCACGGAATGGGCCAGCTTGTCGCGGTCGAACGGCACCCGGCGGCCATCGGACTTGATGACGGTGAGTTCGCGCAGCTGCACCCGCTCGATGGTGGTGAAACGCTGGCTGCAGGCGGTGCAGAAGCGGCGGCGACGGATCGCCGAGCCGTCCTCGCTGGGGCGGCTGTCCTTCACCTGGGTGTCGTCATGGCCGCAGAACGGGCAATACATGTGGGTCGGACCCCTTCGCGCCCTTAGCTGCCCTCGCGCGGGTAGATCGGGAAGCGCCCGCACAGCGCCAGCACGCGCTCGCCGACCGCCCGCTCGGCCGCCGTGTTGGTGCCGTCGTTGGAATTCGACAGCCCCTCCAGCACCTCGCCGATCATCCGGCCGACCTCGGCGAATTCGGCCGCGCCGAAGCCGCGGGTGGTGGCGGCCGGGGTGCCCAGCCTGAGCCCGGAGGTGATCGCCGGCTTTTCGGGGTCGAACGGAATGGCGTTCTTGTTGGCGGTGATGTGGGCACGGTCGAGGCTGGCCTCGGCCGCCTTGCCGGTGACGCGCTTGGGGCGCAGGTCCACCAGCATCAGGTGGCTGTCGGTGCCGCCGGTGACGATCGCCAGGCCCTGCTCGACCAGCACGGCGGCGAGCGTTTTGGCGTTGTCCGCCACCGCCTGCTGGTAGGCGCGGAACTGCGGCGTCAGCGCCTCGCCGAAGGCGGCCGCCTTGGCGGCGATGACGTGCATCAGCGGACCGCCCTGCAGGCCGGGGAACACGGCGCTGTTGATCTTCTTGGCAATGTCGGCGTCGTTGGTCAGCACCATGCCGCCGCGCGGGCCGCGCAGCGTCTTGTGGGTGGTGGTGGTCACCACATGGGCGTGCGGCAGCGGGCTGGGGAACAGGCCGGCAGCCACCAGCCCGGCGAAATGCGCCATGTCGACCATGAAGAAGGCGCCCACTTCGTCGGCGACGGCACGGATGCGGGGGAAATCGATCACCCGCGGATAGGCCGAGCCGCCGGCGATGATCAACCGCGGACGCTCGGCGCGGGCCAGCCGCTCCAGCTCGTCGTAGTCGAGCACCCCGTCCTCGCGGCGGACGCCGTATTGCACCGCGCGGAACCATTTGCCGGACAGGTTCGGCGCCGCGCCGTGGGTGAGGTGGCCGCCGGCGGCCAGGCTCATGCCGAGGACGGTGTCGCCCGGGGTCAGCAGGGCGAGGAAGACGGCCTGGTTGGCCTGCGCGCCGGAATGCGGCTGCACGTTGGCGAAACCGCAGGAAAACAGCTTCTTGGCGCGCTCGATGGCGAGCGTTTCGGCGACGTCCACCTCGACGCAGCCGCCGTAGTAGCGCCGTCCCGGATAGCCCTCGGCGTATTTGTTGGTAAGAACAGAACCTTGCGCCTCCAGCACCGCGCGGGAGACGATGTTCTCGCTGGCGATCAGCTCGATGCCGTCCTGCTGGCGGGCCAGCTCGCGGCCAATGGCGGCGGCCAGCTCGGGATCGGTTTCGGCGAGCGGGGCGGTGAAGAAACGCTGCAGCATCGCGGCGTCGTTCATGCGGGCTTTCCTCCGGACGGGGCCAGCTTGGCCAGGCGCGCTTCGTGGCGGCCACCTTCGTAGGTGGTGGCGAGGAAGGCGCGCAGGATGGCCAACGCCATGTCCTCGCCGATCAGGCGGCCGCCCATGGCGAGCACGTTGGCATTGTTGTGGGCGCGCGTCAGCGTCGCCGTCACCGGCTCGGAGGCAACCGCGCAGCGGATGCCCGGGTGACGGTTGGCGGCGATCGACATGCCGATGCCGGTGGCGCAGACCAGCACGCCGAAGCGCGCCTGGCCGCTCTCCACGGCGCGGCAGACGGCGTGGGCATAGTCGGGGTAGTCCACCCGGCCCCCGGCGTCGGGGCCGAGGTCGAGCACCGCATGCCCGCCCTCGCGCAGCGCGCCGGCCAGGACGGACTTCAGTGAAAACCCGGCATGGTCGCTGCCGATAGCTATGGTGAGCGGATCGGGTGACATGGCGGGCGTGGTCTAGCACTCGGGAGCCGGACGAGGAAAGGCCAGGTGACCCCTGCGCCGGGCATGGCGGGTTGTTTCCCGGCCCACCCCGGCTATCATGACGCTCGTTGAATGAAAATAGCGCCTGCCGGCAAGTCGCCCGGCGTGCAGCAATGCCTGCCGGCCGACCCTCAATACCGGCGAGGTCAGTCCAGGAGGAGCGAAATGCAGCACAAGATCAAGTCGATGAGCGTGCACCTGGTGTCCGTGCCGGTGCCCCCGGGGCTGGCGGATTCCACCTGGAAGATCGAGCGGGCGGGCTTCACGGTCGTCCGGGTGGTGACCGACCAGGGGCTGGAAGGGCACGGTGTCACCTACAACGACGGCGGCGGCGCCGATGCCGTCCGCAGCCTGGTGATGCGCAGCATCGCGCCGGCGCTGGCCGGGCGGGACCCGCTGGAGACGGAAGTCATCTGGCAGGACCTCACCCGCGAGTTCCGCGGCATCGGCCGCAAGGGGCTGACGTTCTGCGCGCTCAGCGCGGTCGACATCGCGCTGTGGGACCTCAAGGGCAAGATCCTCGGCCTGCCGCTGTACCGGCTGCTCGGCGGCAACAACCCCACCGTGGCGGTGTATGCCAGCGGCGGCTGGACCTCGCATTCGGAGGAGGCGCTGGTCGAGGAAATGCGCGGTATGGTCGCGCAGGGCTACCGCACCGTGAAGATGAAGGTGGGCGTGGAAGGCGGGCGCAACCCGCAGCGCGACGCCCGGCGCGTGCGCCGCGTGCGCGAGGCGATCGGGCCGGACGTGGCGCTGCTGGCCGACGCCAACAACTGCTGGGACACCGCGACCGCCGTGCGCTTCGCCAACAGCGTGCGCGAGTGCGACCTGTTCTGCCTGGAAGAGCCGGTGATGGCCGACGACATCCCGGGGCTGGCGCGCTTCAAGCAGGGCACCGACACGCCGCTGGCGACCGGCGAGCACGAATACACCAAGTACGGGCTGCGCGACCTGGTGCTGGCCGAGGCGGTGGACATCGTGCAGATCGACGTGGCGCGGACCGGCGGCATCACCGAGATGCTGAAGGTTTCCGCCATCGTGCAGGCCTGGAACCTGAAACTGGCGCCGCATGCGATGGAATACATGCACATGCACCTGGTGGCGGCGCTGCCGAATTCGCTGTTCGTCGAGCGGCTGAACTTCTTCGAGCCGCTGGCCGCCAACCTCTACCGCAACGCGCCGGTTCCCGCGGGCGGCTTCCTGCGCGTTCCCGAGGCGCCGGGGCTCGGCCTCGAACTGAACCTCGATTTCCTCAAGGAGAGCGACGCGCGGGAGTGAACCGCGGCGTCGACGTCCCGCCGGGGTAACGCCCGGCGGGGGGCGGGTTTGGCAATCGGGCTTTCCGGTGGCAAGCTTGCCGGATCAACCCATGACGGGAACTGCAATGCGCATACTGGTGCTCGGAGCCGGCGCGATCGGCGGCTATTACGGCGGACGGCTGGCGGCGGCCGGGGTGGACGTAACCTTCCTGGTGCGGCCGCGCCGCGCCGAGCAACTGGCGCGGGACGGGCTGGTCATCCACAGCCCGCTCGGCGACGTGGCGGTGCCGGCCAAGACGGTACTGCGCGAGACCGCGGGTGCCGGCTGGGACGCGATCATCCTGGCCTGCAAGTCGTTCGACCTCGACGACGCCATCGCCACCCTCCGCCCGATCGCCGCCGGCGCGCTGATCATCCCGCAGCTCAACGGCATCCGCCACCTCGACGCGCTGGACGCCGCCTTCGGGCCCGACAACGTCGCCGGCGGGGTCACGCTGATTGCCGTGACCCTCGATGCCGACGGCTCCGTCCGCCACCTGGCCAAGGTGCATGGCTTCGCGCACGGCCCGCGCTCCCCGGCGCAGCGCGCGCGTGCCGAGCGGCTGCAGGGCGAACTGGCCAAGGCCGCGTTCGCGCCCGTGCTGTCGGACAACATCATGCTGGGGATGTGGGAGAAATGGGTGTTCATCTGCACGCTGGCCAGCCTGTGCAGCCTGCTGCGCGGCAATGTCGGCCAGATCTCCCGCACCCAGGACGGCACGGCGCTGATGCTGGAGATGCTCGATGAGTGCGCCGGGGTAGCCGAGGCCGCCGGCTACGCGCCGCGCGCCCGCTTCCTCGACGATACGCGCAAGCGGCTGACCGATCGCGATTCGGACTTCGCCGCTTCCATGGGGCGCGACATCCAACGCGGTCTGCCGATCGAGGCCGACCATATCGTCGGCGACATGCTGGCGCGGGCCCGCGCGGCCGGCCAGCCGGCGCCGCTGCTGCGCGTCGCCTATGCCCACCTGCAGGCCTACGCCGCGTCGCGCGGCTGAGCGCCGGCCGCGGCAAAACTTCAGCCGGAGCGCCGGAACTTCTGGAACGCGTGCGGCGTCAGCGGGGCCAGCAGGGCGACCGCACCGCCGCGCAGGATGACCTCGCCGACGTAAAGATCGCCCCTGGAATCGCACCACAGCCCGTGCGGGGCGATGAAGTTTCCGGGCAGAATGGGATCGGGGCCGCCGAAGCGGGCGACCACCGTGCCGTCCGGATCGCACACCGTCACCCGCGCCACCGGGTCGTGGCCTGGGGGCGGATGCTGCATGGACCTGTCGTGGAGGTGGTGGAGCACCCGCTTGGACCAGGCCAGCTCGGCGATATGGATGAAGTCCTGCTCGTCGATGAAGATGTCGGTCGGCCGGCCGACCCAGTCCCAGGATTTCAGGAACACGCCGTTGGCGGTGAACACCTGCACGCGTGAGTTTTCCCGGTCGGCGACATAGACACGGCCGGAGCTGTCCACGGCGACGGCGTGCGGCAGGTTGAATTCCCCCGGCCCGTTGCCGGGCTGGCCCCACGACGCCAGGTGCGTACCGTCGGCGGCGAAGCGGTGCACCCGCGCGTTGCCGTAGCCATCGCTGATGTAAAGGTCGCCGTTGCGGCCCTTGGCGACATTGGTGACCCGGTTGAATGGCTTGCCGCCGTAGAGCACCGGGCATGCCCCGACCTTGTAGCCGGTGTCGGCCGCCACGCCGGCCTCGCCGAGCGTCATCTTGATGTTGCCGTCGGGGTCGCAGATGCGCACCGTATGGTCGTAATCGTCCGCCAGGTACAGCACGTCCTCGCGGTCGATGAAGATGCCGTGCGGGCTGCTGAACACGCCCTTGCCCCAGGCGTTGAGGAACTTGCCTTCCTTGTCGAAGATGATGACGGGCCACTCGCCGCGGCAGAACACGTAGACCCGGTCGCGGGAGTCGACGGCGACTCCCGCCACCTCGACGAACGACATGCCTTCGGGCAGGTGCTCCCAGCCCTCGATCACCTCGAATTCGAACTTGTGCGGACCCTTGGCCATGTCACGTCTCCCTAAAGCCGCGTTGTCAGTTGCCGCGGGCCATCGCCGCCGCCGCGCCGCGGTCCGGCGCGATGCGCCCAACCACCAGGATGACCACGCCGGCGAACGCCAGCACCGAGGCGAACATCACGTAGGCCCAGGTGTAGTTGGTGGACGCGCCGCGGATCAGGCCGGTCAAGTAGGGGCCGACGAAGCCGCCGAGGTTGCCGACGCTGTTGATCAGCGCCAGCCCCGCGGCAGCCGACATGCCGGCCAGCAGGCTGGTGGGCAGCGTCCAGAACACCGTGTTGGACACCCATAGCCCGGACCAGGCGACGGTGATGGCGATCATCGCCAGCACGGGGTTGCCAGCCATGCCCGCCAGCACGAAGCCGATCGCGCCGACGAAAGCCGGGCCGGCGATGTGCCAGACCCGCTCGCCGGTCTTGTCCGAATGGCGCCCGACCAGGATGCTCGCCGCCACCGAAACGGCCGAGGGAATGGCGGACAGGAAGCCGACCTCGAGATTGCTGACGTTGCCGAACCCCTTGATGATCTGCGGCAGCCACAGCCCGATGCCATAGGAGGCGATCAGCGTCAGGAACTTGGCCAGCGTCAGGCACAACGTGGCGGGATCGCGGAAGACATTCATGAAATGCGCCGGCGAGGTGCGCGCCTTGGTGGCGGCTTCGGCCGCCATGCGCCCGGCCAACCATTCGCGTTCCTGCGGTTCCAGCCAATGCGCCTGCTGCGGCCGCTCGGTCAGCCACCACAGCGCGGCGATGCCGACCACGACCGACGGAATTCCCTCCAGGAAGAACAGCCAGCGCCAGCCCGGCATGCCCCACATGCCGTCCATCGACAGGATGGCCGCCGAGATCGGCCCGCCGACGACCGAGGCGAGCGGATTGCCCGCCAGGTAGATGGTGACCGCCCGACCGCGATCGACGTCGGGGAACCAGCGCATCAGGTAGACCATGACGCCGGGCGCGAAGCCGGCTTCGGCGACGCCGAGCAGGCCGCGCGCCGTCAGGAGCGAATAGTTGTCGAACACGAACGCCGTCGCGGAGGCGATCAGCCCCCAGGTGATCATGATCCGCGCCAGCCACAGGCCAGCGCCGATGCGTTCGAGCAGCAGGTTGCTGGGGATTTCGCAGGCGGTGTAGCTGATGAAGAACAGGCCCGCGGCAAACCCGTACATCTCTGGCGTGAGGCCGAGATCGTGGTTCATCTGCAGCGCCGCGAAGGAAATGTTCACCCGGTCGATGGTGTTCAGGGCGAACATCAGCATCAGGAACGGGATCAGCCGTCGCGACACTTTCGCGATCGTCTGGCTGTGCAGCCTCGCTTCATCGAGCACCGCTGCCGACGTTTGCCCGCTGTCCGCCGCCGCCATGAAATTGCCCCATCGCCCGGCCCAATCGGCGAGAGTCGCCGTTCGCGGCTGACCGCAAAGGGAAACTAGTCCGCCGCGCCGCACAAGCGAAAAGCGGGCACCGGGGGGGCTGGATGTGCTATCGTCGCGCTGGCGACACAACTGGGTGCCCCCTGCGTCGCCCGCGTTTCTGCTGTGCCGCATTGCCACTGGCGTTCCGGCGGCCCTTACCTTCCTTCGCGCTCGAACGCGGGAGATACCGGATGCAGGACTGGGTCGCTGGATTGTTCCTCAGCGGGCACGGAGCGGGCAACGCCATCGTGGTCATCACGGTGGTGGCGGTGCTCGGCCTGGCGCTCGGCGAGGTGCGCATCGGACCGGTGCGCCTGGGCATCGCCGGCCCGCTGTTCGTGGGGTTGGCGCTGGGTCACCTGGGTCTGCGGGTCGATCCGGAGATTCGCGATTTCGCCCAGAATTTCGGCCTGATCCTGTTTGTCTACGCGATCGGCGTCACCGTCGGGCCGGGGTTCTTCGAGGCGTTCAGGCGCGACGGGGCGGTGCTGAACGGCATGGCCGCCGGCATCGTGCTGCTGGGCGCGCTGGTGGCGGTCGGGCTCTACGAGATTGTCGGATTGCCACTGGAAGTGGTGGTCGGGATATTCTCCGGCGGCACCACCAACACCCCCTCGCTGGCGGCCGGCGGGCAGATGCTCACGGCGCTGCACGCCAGCCCGGCGCAACTGGTGTCGCCCGGCCTGGGCTACGCGGTGGCCTATCCGTTCGGCGTGGTGGGCATTCTGCTCACCATGGGCCTGCTGCGCCGGCTGTGCCGGGTCGACATCGCCACCGAGGCGCAGCAATGGGCCAGCGAACGCCAGCAGGCCACGCCGCCGCTCGCCACCATGAGCATCGAGGTGCGCAACGTGGCGTCGGTGGGGCTGCGCGTGCGCTACGTGCCCGGGCCGAATCTGCTCGGCACGACGATCAGCCGGATCCTGCATGACGGCGTGCAGGACATCGCGCATCCCGACGACGTGCTGCATGTCGGCGACGTGGTGCTGGCGGTGGGGCCGGCGGACCGACTCGCCGAGCTGCGCGACATGCTGGGCATGGAAGCGCCGGTACGGCTGCAGCCGATGGAGAGCCCGCTGAAGGCGCGGCGCATGGTGGTGACCCGGCGCAAGGCGCTCGGGCTCACCATCGCCGACCTGCAGTTGCGCAGCACCTACAACGTCGCCATCACGCGGCTGATCCGGTCCGGCGTGGAACTGGTGCCGGACGCGCAGGTGCGGCTGAAATTCGGCGACTACCTGCTGGGCGTGGGCGAGGAGGCCAACCTGAAGGTGGTCGCCGGCCTGCTGGGCAACGAAACCACGGCGATGCAGTTCCCGCAGATCATTCCGATCTTCCTGGGCCTGCTGCTGGGGGCGCTGATCGGCAGCATTCCGATCTACGTGCCCGGCGTGCCGGCGCCGATTTCGCTCGGGCTGGCCGGCGGGCCGGTGATCGCGGCCATCCTGCTGTCGCGGGTGGGCAGCATCGGGCCGCTGGTATGGCACGTGCAGCCCGGGGTGGTGCACACGCTACGCGAGATCGGGGTGACCGTGTTCATGGCC
This sequence comes from uncultured Acetobacteraceae bacterium, assembly GCA_903839965.1. Lineage (GTDB taxonomy): Bacteria > Pseudomonadota > Alphaproteobacteria > Acetobacterales > Acetobacteraceae > Rhodovastum. Next base: position 8,729 of record CAIMEK010000567.1, read on the forward strand.
TGCGTGGGCGTGAATGCCGGGCGCAGCTTCGTCGCCACGCTGCTGAACGGCGACGGCGTGCTGTGGATGGCCTGCGGCGCGGTGCTGACGCTGCTGCCCATTCTGCTGATGGGGCTGTTCGGCCGGCTGTTCCTCAAGGTCAATTTCCTCACCCTGTGCGGCGTGCTGGCGGGCAGCATGACCGATCCGCCGGCGCTGGCCTTCGCCAACGCGCTGGTGCCGTCGCAGGCGCAGGCCACCGCCTATGCCGCGGTGTATCCGTTGACGATGTGCCTGCGCATCCTGGCGCCGCAGATCATCCTGGCGTTGCTGTGGGCGACCGGCTGACCGGGGGGTCGCCTACGCCGCCTCGGCCTCGGCCTGCTGCTCGGCCTGCAGCGCCCACATGCGCGCATAGGTGCCGTCGAGCGCCAGCAGTTCGGCATGCGTGCCGCGCTCCACCACGCAGCCGTCGACGAGGACAAGAATCTGGTCGGCGTCGACCACGGTGGAAAGCCGGTGCGCGATGGTCAGGGTGGTGCGGTGATGCGCCACCGTGCGCAGCGCGCCCTGGATGTCCTGCTCGGTGCGGGTGTCGAGCGCGCTGGTCGCCTCGTCGAGGATAAGGATGCGCGGGTTCTTCAGGATGGTGCGCGCGATCGCCACCCGTTGCTTCTCGCCGCCCGACAGCTTCAGGCCGCGCTCGCCGACGCGGGTTTCGTAGCCTTCGGGCAGGCGCAGCACGAAGTCGTGCACCTGGGCGAGCCTGGCGGCCTGCTCGATTTCGGCCTGCGTCGCGCCGGGCCGGCCATAGGCGATGTTGTAGCGGATGCTGTCATTGAACAGCACGGTGTCCTGCGGCACCACGCCGATGGCGGCCCGCAAGCTGTCCTGGGTGAGGTCGCGGATGTCGTGCCCGTCGATCAGCACGCGCCCGCCGGTGGTGTCGTAGAAGCGGAACAACAGGCGGCTGATGGTGGACTTGCCGGCCCCGGTGGGACCCACGATCGCCACCGACCCGCCGGGTTGCACGTGAAACGACAGCCCGCGCAGGATGGGACGGTCCGGGCGGTAGCCGAACTGCACGTCCTCGAACACCACCTCGCCGACGGGCGCGACCAGGTCGATGGCGCCGGGCCGGTCGTCCACCTCGGCCTCGACGCGCATCAGGCGGAACATCTGCTCCATGTCCACCAGCCCCTGCTTGATCTCGCGGTAGACGAAGCCGAGCATGTTCAGCGGCACGTAGAGCTGCATGAGGTAGGTGTTCACCAGCACGAAGCGGCCCACGGTGAGCGTGCCGTCGCGCACCTCGATGGCCGCCATCAGCATGATCAGCGCGAGGGCGATGGAAATGATGGTGGCCTGGCCCAGGTTCAACAGGTTCAGCGTCACCTGGCTGCGCACCGCGGCGCGCTCGTAGCGGGCCAACGCCTCGTCGAAGCGGGTCGCCTCGTGAGGCTCGTTGCCGAAATATTTCACCGTTTCGTAGTTGATCAGGCTGTCGATGGCCTTCGTCTTGGCGTCGTTGTCGGCCTCGTTCATGACGCGGCGGATGCGCACGCGCCAGGTGGTGAAGGTGAAGGTGAAGGCCAGGTAGCAGGCGACCGCGGCCAGCGTGAGCGCGGCGTAGCGCCAGTCGAACAGGTTCCACAGGATGGCGGTGACCAGCGCCACTTCGACCAGCGTCGGCACCACGTTGAACACGGCCAGCCGCAGCACCGCCTCGATGCCGGAGGTGCCGCGGTCGATGGCGCGCGACAGGCCGCCGGTGCGGCGGTCGAGGTGGAAACGCAACGACAGCCGGTGCAGGTGGCGAAAGGTCTGCAGCGCCACGCGGCGGACCGTGCGTTGCTGCACCGCGGCGAACACGGCATCGCGCATCTCGCCGAAGCCGGAGGCGGCGATGCGCAGCAGCCCGTAGCCGACGATCAGCGCCATCGGCACCACCAGCACGCCGCCGGCATGTGGCGCCAGCGCGTCGACCGCGCGGCTGTAGACCAGCGGCACCAGCACGGTGGCGCCCTTGGCCGTCAGCAGGAAGGCGACGGCCACCAGCATGCGCACCCGCGCGCCGGGGCTGTGCCTGGGCCACAGGTAGGGCAGCAGGGAGTGGATGGTCTGCAGCGTGGACCGTTCGGGGACCCGTCCGCCGGCGAAATCCGGCAGCTTCGGCTGGGCGGCGAGGCTTCTTCTCATGGCCTGCATGTGGCATGGGCCTTGCCCCTTTGAAAGGCCACGTGCAAGGCCACGGGTGGCGGGGGGCGGGCGTTTCGGCTATGGGGCGGCACATGGATGCTCGCCTCGCCCGTCATGTCGCCGCCTGCAACAATGTTCATCTGCCCGGCGACTACATCCCTTTCGCCATCGGCGCCGCGGCGGTCGGCTGGCTGCGGCCGGAGGTGGCCGAGGCGCTGGCCGGGTTTGCCGGCGTAACGCTGCGCGCGGGACGGGCTGAGCTGGCGGCGGACGCGGCGGCCGACCTGCCGGCGATCGGGCGGGGGCTGGCCGGGCTGGGCTTCGGCCGCTGGCGCGGCGAGGCGTTCGATGTGCGGGCGAGCTTCGAGGGCGAGGTGCTGGCGACGGTGGATCGCGGCCTGCTGCCGGTGCTGGGCCTGCTGGCCGTCGGGGTGCACGTGAACGGCCTGGTGCAACGCCCGGACGGGCCGCATGTCTGGGTGGCGCGGCGCGCCAATGACCGGCCGCTCGATGCCGGCAAGCTCGACCACATGGTGGCGGGCGGCGTCGCGGCCGGGATGACCCCGCGCGAGACGCTGGTGAAGGAAGCCGCCGAGGAAGCCGCGGTGCCGGCGGCGCTGGCGGAGAGCGCGGTGGAGACCGGGCTGGTCAGCTACGCCATGCGGCGCGCCGAGGGGCTGCGGCGCGACACGCTGATCTGTTACGACCTCGCGCTGGCGGACGACTTCACGCCGGTGCCCGTCGATGGCGAAACGCAGGGCTTCGAGCTGTGGCCACTCGCCCGCGTGTTCGCGGGCGTGCGCGACACCGACGACTTCAAGTTCAACGTGAACCTGGTGCTGATCGACCTGTTCCGGCGGCTGGGAGCGGCCTGACCCGGATCAGTCTTCCGGCGGCGCCGCGGCGATCGGGATTTCGCGCGATTCGGCGCCGCCGGGCTGGTCGCCCATGCCTGGCGGCTGGGCCTCGCCGTCGTCGCCCTCGCCTTCGCCCGACTCCTGCATCTGCGAACGGCGCGGCACCTGGCCGTTCTGCTGGGGCGGTCCCTGCTGGGTGGCCTGGTTGATGGCGTTCAGGATGCGGAAATAGTGCTCCGCATGCTGGAAGTAGCTTTCCGCCATCACCCGGTCGCCGCTGCCGGTCGCGTCGCGGCCAAGCTGCAGGTATTTCTCGAACAGCTGCTGGGCGGTGCCGCGAATGCGCACGTCGGGACCGCTGCTGTCGAACACATGGTTGCGGTTCAGCGGAATCGCGCCGCCGGTATGGTGGCGGATGACCGCACCGCCGCCGCCACCACCGCCGCCGCCACCGCTGCCGCTGCCACTGCGGTGGTTGCGTCCGCGCATACGTTTCATGTTCATGCGTTTGCCACTGCGTTTTCCTGTTCGTATGCCGGGCGCTGCCGTCGCCACCGTCCGCGACGCGCTTCCGGCTCTTCGGCGCCGGACGCAAATGGCCTTTCGCGGCCTTCGCACAGCGCCACAACCCGATCGAGGGTCGTTCCTTGCCGTTGGCTTCGCGCGACACCCCAACCCCGCCCGCGCTCCTGCGGCGGGCCATTGCCGGGGCATACGGACCGCTCCCCGGGCACGATTCCCGGGCGATCCCTGCCGCACCGCCACACGCTAGCGGCGCGGCACGCGCCTGCCAAACGATATTTCAGACAGATGGGAATGCCAGCACCGCAGCGCGCGCAATTCCGGCCGGATCTTGATGCAGAACAGGGTCACAATAGCCGGCGCTGCGCGCCAGGCCGGCCAGGGCATCCGCCTGCCCCATGCCCAGTTCCAGTATCGCCACGCCGCCCGGCGCCAGCAGGGCCGGCAGCGCGGCCAGCAGGGCACGGTAGGCGTCGAGCCCGTCCGCCCCGCCGTCCAGCGCGGCGCGCGGCTCATAGCGGGACACTTCGGGCATCAGGGTGGCGATCGTGTCCGACTCGATATAGGGCGGGTTGGACAATATCAGATCGAACCGGCCGGCCAGCGCCGCCGCCCAGTCGGCGCACAGGAAGGCAGCGCGGCCGGCCAGCCCGTTCGCGGCGGCGTTGCGCGCGGCCAGCGCGGCGGCGGCGGCGATGCGGTCCACCCCGACGCCGAAGGCCGCGGGGAACTCGGCTAGCGCCGCCAGCAGCAGGCAGCCCGTGCCGGTGCCGAGGTCGAGAATACGGCGCACCGCGGCGCGGTCGGAACGGGCAGCGAGCGCGGCGATGATCAGCGTTTCGCTGTCGGGACGGGGGATGAGGGTGGCCGGCGACACCGCGAGGTCGAGCATGCGGAATTCCTGGTGGCCGAGCAGGAAGGCCAGCGGCTCGCGCGCGGCGCGGCGGGCGATCAGGGCGCGAAAGGCATCCGGGTCGCCGGCGGCGTGCTGGAGGAGCCAGCGGGCTTCGCGGCGGGGGGTGTCGAGGCCGGCGGCGCGGAGGGCGGCGGTGGCGTCGCGGAGCAGATCCCCCTCCCCCCTTCCCCCGCCCACGAGGGAAGGAAGGGTCATTCCTCGGCGGCCAGGCGGGCGGCCTGGTCTTCAGCCGTGAGGGCGTCGATGAATTCATCGAGGTCGCCGGCCAGGACGCGGTCGATCTTGTAAAGCGTCATGTTGATGCGGTGGTCGGACACCCGGCCCTGGGGGAAATTGTAGGTGCGGATGCGCTCGCTGCGGTCGCCGGTGCCCACCTGGGAACGCCGGTCGGCGGCGCGCGTGGCGTGCAACTGCTGGCGCTGGCGCTCGTAGATGCGTGCACGCAGGATCTTCATCGCCTTGGCGCGGTTCTTGTGCTGGCTCTTTTCCTCCTGCA